>CAYWBC010000075.1:0-19028 GCA_964456285.1 uncultured Bacteroidales bacterium | reverse complement strand
AATAATTTCTGTTCTGTCAGGTAACAGAATGTTAATGTAATTCTGTGCAGGATTTGGATATATATAGGGTTTAAGAATCGTTAACTCATCAACTGATGTAACAAAATCATAGTTAATGGTGTAGGTTCGGGTAGTATATCCATTTCTGGCAGTTACCGCTACATCAACAAAACCAGAAGTTGAACCAATTGCAACAATACTATCACCTGTTACAGTTGCATGAGGATCAGTTGGGGTAGCCGTAATGTTAATTTCTGTGGTTCCCGGAGCTAATGCAATAGCATAGCTAAGTGTATCTGCATTAAATACAGGGGTGAGCACTGCTCCATCAACACTTAGCACTGATAATGTAGCTTCATCCGAAGGAATTAATGAATCGCAAGCTATTCCAGCCACTACTTCACTTGATTCTAAGGAGTATATTTTCAAGTAATCGATATTAGGCAACCCACTACCATCTGTAGCTTCCAGGCCTACTTTTGTGATTCCTGCAGGTACATTAGCATTAACAGTAATAACTTCCCAGGTAGTCCACTCAATTGTATTGATAAAGGGTACATCAGCAATGTTACTATTATTTAGTAAAAGGATGCCAGGTCTTGCACTTGATGCAGCATATCTCCACTCAAATTTATAGGTTCCCGCTTCCGGAAAATCGATGGCCCAGAGTATTTGTACTCCTGAGATATTTTCGGTATTAGCAAACCCGGTACCTGTATAACCTACGTTATTGCTTTCAATCCAACCATCACCCTTGTTGAATCCGCAAAATCCGGTATCTGTTTCCTGAATAGTATTCGACAATCCTACGTCAAGGTATACCACTTTAGATTCTGTAAATTTGGCATCATTGTCATAGGCGATAGCTTTTAATTCATGAATGCCTATTCCCGGATTCTCAATTTTTATAGAATAGGGTGGTGAAGCAAAAGAAGTTATTTTGTTATCGTTCAGATAAAAAACCACGCTATCTATGCTTCCATCTGTGTCATAAGCATTTGCAGTGATCGTAATTGAATCTTCAGGCAAATAGTTTTCGCCTTCAATGGGTGATGTAATTGTAACATGCGGATAACCTTCATCTACTGATATATTGATGGTGTCCGATATCATCAGATTCCCTTTTATATCATATGCCCTGGCTAAGAGGGAATAATCACCTGAAGTCAATCCGGGAATGATTGAATAATATGGAGCGGATAAGATAGTATCCAAGGCTGTATTGCCATTAGAGATAATGATTGTTTGATTGGTGTCTGAAATATCAACTGCATGAACAACAACGTTCAGATCAAGCCCCAGTCCCAACTCAAAACCATTAACCGGAGAGGTAATGTGAATAGATGGAATAGTATCATTCTTACGAACTTTGATATCGGGAACAGGCAAAGAGTCCAAATCCATTCCATCGCCTAAATAAAAGCCCGGATGTGGTGGCTGGTTATATGCTACATTTTGCCATACAAGGGCCAGCCTGTATTGTGGATCCTGCAATAAAGTATAAATGCCATATTCTGTGGGAATGGTGGTGGTGTATATTCGTAATTCCTGGTCATCAAGGGTTTTGAATACCATTTCTTCGCGCCAGTCTCCTAAAATATCTCCACTTATTGTAGGTGTTGATTTTGTACCATTGTTGGATATGCATCCGTTAGCAGAAAATATTTGAATGTCTCCCGCTGTATTATATTTTGAAACAGTTACTCCGTCAAGCAATTCGCGTAACAGGTCGCCATCCCACCAAATAACAAAATTGCTTGATGAGGGCCATTCTCCAGCCAATTCATTTTTAGCACTTCGTAACCTATCTGTTCCTCCCCAACATTCCATACCATAAAAATCAGCTGTTATGTCTCCTGCAACACCCCTGGGAATATCTCCATTCGGAGTTTCCCATATTACTTCACCGGTTCTGGCATCTAAGAGTTGTGAACCAGGTGTGTTCCCAGATTCTGTAATTCCCCATTTTTCCAATCCGGGCCGATCCGGATCAATATCGCTTACATGCATAGCATCTCCATGCCCAAAACCTGTAGTCCATAACCCGGTTCCATCATCATCCACACACATTGATCCGTAAACAATTTCATCTTTTCCATCCTCATCTACATCTGCAACACTCAGGTTATGATTTCCCTGTCCGGCATAAGTAGGATAGCCCTCATCACTATCAAAAACCCAACGTTGGGTCAAGTCATCCCCGTTGAAATCCCATGCTGCCAGTACGGTTCTTGTATAATAACCGCGACACATGACCAGGCTTGGAATGCTATCAAAATAGGCAACACATGCCAGGAACCTGTCAACACGGTTTCCATAACCATCACCCCAAATGGCAGTCAACTGCGCACTCGTTGGATCTTCTGTATCAGGATGCCTTCTTGGTACATAATATGTAGTTGACAATTCTTCACCTGTTAAACCATCAAAAACGGTCAAATATTCCGGACCAGATAAAATCATTCCTCCTGAATTGCGGTAATCAGCGCCATCGTCATCAGACGCAGCTGGTCCATCACTTAAATAATTACCGGTGCCATCCTTAGTTCCCGGGGCGGTTTTACATGCAACTTCAGCTATACCATCACCATCCAGATCGTAGACCATTAATTGCGTATAATGAGACCCTGCCCTGATATTAATACCCAGATCTATGCTCCAGAGTAATGTCCCATTCAGTTTGTACGCATGTATAAATACCGGGTCAGTATAATCTCCCCCCGTATTGTCAGGATTAGAAGTTTGCATTTTTACAATGATTTCCAAATCACCATCTCCATCCAGGTCAGCTACACTTGCATCATTTGGATAATAACCCGCTCCGGGTGACTGAAGCGGTATGGATTTGTATTGTTCCTGCCAAACTGTTACGGGCGTTGAAATTTCCTTTGTAGCAATGTCATAAATCGTTTCAAGATAATATATACTGCTTGATGAACCGCTGGAATCAACATAATTTGATAATCCTTTAATTGGTGATGGATTCACCAATGTATCGTTCCGGTACAAGTTAAATCTGACACTGTCGGTGTCTGTGGCAAAAATTCTCCAGCTAAGGAAAATATAGTTAGTTGTTTTTACTGCTACAAGACCACGTGTCAGAGATTCCCAATGTCTTTGACCAAAGACATTGAAAGTTATTGACAGACAGAATATAGTAAGAACACCAATCATCACTTTCTTTTTAAAGCCACAACTTTTATTCCCCAATTGTCGATTACCCTTCGAGTAATAAGTTTTTGGAATTAGATTTCTTCGAAATGCAATTGAATCCATAATCATATTAATTTAGTATCATAAATAAATTATACTTTACGAAAGTAAGATAGTTTTTATAGGAATTAAGTTTAAATTAATGCTACGGTCCCCGCTATAAGAACAGAAGCGAAATTTAGCGCTGCATTCTTGTCACCGGGTGCTCCGTTTTTGATTTAAAAATAGTGAATTTTTGTAACTCACAGAAACTGCTCTTAGTTTTAAAGTGGTATAGTGTGAGTGTCTCGTATATTGGCGTCGATAAGTTCTTTATCTATTATCATAGAAAATAAGTACTACAATCACCTTATCCTTATTTTTTTATAATATGATTTAAAAAAAATTCTATGATCCAAACATATTATTCATCAATTAATAGTTTGTACATAAAGTAGCTGTCTTCTGAATAGATAATTAGCAAGTAAATTCCTGCGGGCATATTCGAAATATCCAGAGCTTTAATTCCTAAAGCTATTTGTTGGTGTTTTTCAGAGTACAGTATTTTTCCTGAAATATCGGAAACTTCTAACTTAACATTCAGCAATTCTTTTTGAAAATTTAAATTTATTACACCGTTTGATGGATTTGGAAATACAGAAACACTATTTTTATTTTCAACAGAAGTAATTAAAGTTGTGGTAGGTTGCCAGTTTAAACTTATAGCAGAAAAATTGGAGTTTCCATCAGGGGTCAGCTGCTGAGCTGAAGAACCTTTTGTAAACGAAAACATAGTAGTGGCGTGCTCATTAACTTTATCTTTGCCCCATCCCAATTCGATATATATAGAATAATCGCCATCTATAACTACATTGTGTGATACATCGGCACCATCCCATTCAACCGATAAGGTACCATAAGATGAGAGTGTAGCACCTGAAACAGCATCCACCATATTTTTACCGGAAATGGATGTCCACGAAGTAAGGTGATCGTCTTGATGACCATATTTTGCATTCGTTTTAATAAACGCTGAGGGATTGTCATTATTCTGAATCCATATAGCAGCAACATGTTTGTTACCCCAATCTCCTGATGGTGCATTAGTGGTACATGTAAAACTAAGTGTTCCTGTGGTTTGTGCAGAAAGAGGATAAATCAAACTTGCGCAAATAATACTTACAACAAATCTTTTTAAAATTATCATAATAGTATCTGTAAAATTTTACATATATAAACTGTTTCCAAACCATGAAACAGTAACACATGCTTATCGAATTTGTTTAATATTATCTCTCGCTAACATAAGATTCCATGAACAAGGTGAATCTTATTCAGTAATGTGGTCAAACACTTTTAAACGATATTCTTTCCCTCCGCATTATTTAGGATAATCTCCGATCTGAATCCACGAGTTTTGATCATCTTTCCAGGCTTGAAGTAAGTATAGAGCAGGATAAGTCCTTTGCGAAATATTAAACTTTCTTTGGGTATTTGCTTTTACTGAGCGCCATTTTATGCGCTTTAATACTGCACTTTGCTTGAGGTGGTCAGCTAAGTCAAAACCCATGATCCGTTTTGAGAAAGCATCAGAAGTCAACGAGAGTTAAAGAAATTTTAATAAGTTTCCTCAAAGAGGAATGACCTTATACTTTTTCGATTGCCATAATGGGCTGGTTCTTTGTAACTTTATCGCCATTTTTAACAAGAACCTTTAAAACTTTTATTTTATAAGGAGCTGTTATTTCATTAACAAGTTTCATGGCTTCAAGTATAAAAATAGTTTCACCCTTATTGGCAGTAGCTCCTTCTTTAACAAAAGGGGGCTTGTTTATTGCAGGAGCATGATAAAATGTACCGGCCATTACTGCATTAATATAGTCTTCGTGTTCGATGACGGCTTTTTCAGCTACTTTATTTTCAGGTTTTTCTTCTACTTTTTCAGCAGGTTTTTCCGATTCATTCGATGCGTTGGTGACAGGTTTTTCCTGCTTGTCGGCTACAAAAGCATCTTCAGAGTTTGAGGAACCATTGGAACCATTGGAACCATTGGAACCATTTTTCCCAATCTTTATAGCTAAATTAAAGTCGCCTTTTTTTATTACAAGTTCATGCAGCTCCATATCTGAAGCTTTTTCTATCAGGTTCCCCAGCTGTTCAAGATCATTAGGATGAAGCATTGGATCAGTAGTTTGCGATTGTGCTGATTCGACAAGATACTTCTTTTTGGTTTCCGGTACGGGATTAAGTGCTTCTACTTCTATATCAGCAGGAGTTTTTGGTCTTTTGTCTTCGGGGAGTGCCCTCCATTTAAAATACTCCATGGAAACTTCAGGGAAAATACAGTATGTCAGAATATCTTCTTCATTTGTAATAAATTCTGGTTCTGTAATACTATCTGTAGCATGTGGAAGTGTATCCTCAAGGTCATCAGCAGGGCGATGATCAATAGGCTTTTCATTTCCAAGAATTTTCTTAATGAATTTAGGATCGATGGGGGCAGGTGACCGTCCATACAAACCCTTAACATAGTTTTTCACTTCTTGGGGAACAATTTTGTAACGTTCACCCGCTAATACATTCATTACAGCCTGAGTGCCAACAATCTGACTTGTGGGTGTAACCAAGGGTGGATATCCCATGTCCTTTCTGACTCGAGTTACTTCTTCCAATGCTTCAGGCAGTTTTTCTATTGCATTCTGCTGTTCCAACTGAGAACGGAAGTTAGAAATCATTCCTCCTGGTATTTGGTGGATAAGAATTTCTGAATCGATAACTGGTTCAAATCCTCTTCCTTTTGATCGTTTTGGCGAAAGATCAGCAAAATATTTATTGATTTTTCTTAAAGCTTCCAGATTGAGGTCAACTTCAAATTCAGTTTCACGAAATATTGCATCAATGGTTTCAACAGGAGGTTGTGAGGAGAAACCTGCCATTGCAGCTATAGCGCAATCGATAGCTCCTGCTCCGGCCTTTACACCTTCATAGTATGTTAATGCAGCCATTCCACTTGTGGCATGACAGTGAATCTGAATAGGAATATCCAATTCGTTGATCAAAGCTGATACCAATTCTTTCGATTTAGTCGGAGATAACAGGCCAGCCATATCTTTAATACATAGCGAATCTATACCAAGGTCCACCTGCTCCTTAGCATCGCTGACATATTTTTCGACAGTATGCACAGGACTAATGGTATAAGATAGAGTACCCTGTGCATGCGCACCGTATTTTTTTACAGCCTTGATTGCTGATTGTAAATTTCTTGAATCGTTCAGAGCATCAAATATTCTGAAAATATCCATCCCGTTTTCCTGCGCAGTTCCTACGAACCTGTCAACCAGATCGTCAGAATAATTTTTATATCCAACAATATTCTGACCCCTCAGCAACATTTGCAATGGAGTCTTAACTGCTTTTGCTTTGATCAATCTTAATCTCTCCCAGGGATTTTCACGCAAAAATCTTAGGCATACGTCGAAGGTAGCTCCTCCCCATACTTCAAGCGAATAATAGCCAACAGAATCGATAGTTTCGATTATTTCAAGTATGTCATCTGTTCTCATTCGGGTAGCCCATAAGGATTGATGACCATCTCTGAGTGTGGTATCAGTTATTCGCAGTTTTGTCTTTTCTTTCATATGAATAAGATTACAGAAGCAAGATTTAAGTCTGATTTAGATCTATCAGGATTAATACATAACAGAAAAAACTAGGATTAGCCAAGGCTTGAAAATCTTCCGATTTCGGAATATTTTTTAAATCTGGCATCGACCAATTCGTTGGCACCTAATTCTTTCAGTTCTTTAATGTTTTTAATGATAGATTTTTTTATGGCATTTGCTGTTTGCTGGTAGTCTAAGTGCGCACCTTCACCCGGTTCTTTGATGATTTCATCAATCACATTCAGATCGAGTAGTGAACTTGCAGTGAGGTTTAAAGCTGCTGCCGCATCGGAAGCAAATTTGGAGTCTCTCCAAAGAATTGAAGCACATCCTTCAGGTGAGATAACAGAATATATTGCGTTTGATAGCATCAGGATTTTATCCCCGACTCCTATTCCAAGGGCTCCGCCGCTTCCTCCTTCTCCTATAACAACTGAAATTATAGGCACTTCAATCGAAGCCATCTCTGTCAAATTTCTGGCGATTGCTTCAGCCTGTCCCCTTTCTTCAGCTTCGAGTCCTGGAAATGCTCCGGGTGTATCGATGAAAGTAACGATGGGAATATTATATCGCTCTGCTAATTTCATCAACCTAAGTGCTTTTCTGTAACCTTCGGGCCGGCCCATACCGAAATTTCTTTCGATATTATCAACAGTGTTTTTGCCTTTATTGTGACCAATCAGCATGATTTTATGGGCACCCAGTTCGGTAAAACCGCCAATTATAGCCCGATCGTCCGAAAAATGTCTGTCGCCCCGGAATTCAACAAAATTTTTAAAAATCAATTCAAGATAATCTTGTAAAACAGGTCGTTCAGGGTGCCGGCTTAGTTGAACAATTTCCCAGGGAGATAAACCCAGATGAAGAGACCACATCAGATCTCTCAGCTTTGTCTCGTACTCACTAATCTCTGAGCTCAGACTAACGTTACCATTTTCGTTACGTTCTTTGAGTTCTTCAATTTTCCCTTTTATTTCAAGGATTGATTTTTCTGGTTCCATAGTTTATAATCTATAATTAATAATGAGATTTATAAATATTAATAGATTATGAATTAAGAGAGGACCGAAATATTCAGTGCAAATATATACATATTTTCCTTTTTACTTCTTTTACTCATTTACTTCAGGTATTATACGCTCTTATTTCCTGATATAGTGATATTTATCGATTATAGAAACTAAGAAAATTACTTAAATAGTTTTTTAAATCTTTTCGGTTCACAATGGCATCAATAAATCCGTGGTCGCACAAATATTCTGATGTTTGAAAACCCTCAGGCAATTTCTCACCGATTGTTTGTTCAATAACCCGTCGTCCGGCAAATGCTATTAATGCACCCGGTTCGGATATATTTATATCTCCAATCATGGCAAAGCTGGCTGATACTCCGCCGGATGTTGGGTTGGTTAAAACAGAGATATAAGGAATCTTCTTTTTGTTCAACCGTGAAATGCCGGCGCAGGTTTTAGCCATTTGCATCAGTGAAAGAGTCCCCTCTTGCATTCGTGCACCGCCCGATGCTGAAAAAATGATGAAGGGTAAATTATGATCGTAGGAATAATTTGAAGCCAGAAGTATTTTTTCGCCCGTACCGCTTCCTAAACTACCTCCAAGAAACCTGAAATCCATGACTGCTAATACGACATGAATGTCATTTATGTTACCATGACCTGTAATAACTGACTCCGAAATACTAGTTTTCTTTGTTGTAGCTTTAATATTGTCCTTATAACTTCCTTTTAAATCGACAAAATTTAAAGAATCGACAGGTACAATGTTTGAAAAGAGCTCTTTGAAAGTATCTGCATCAATAATCTGCTCAATTCTTTCATGAGAAGTCAGGCTTCCGTGGAAATTGCATTTTGGACAGACATTCATGTTTTTTGTCCATTCTGTATTGTAAATGTGTGAATTACACTTCTTACACTTAACCCAAAGATCCTTTTTGATAGTTATTTTTTTTGTAGTACTCTTAAACCAAGTCATCTCTTTGTTCTCCATTGATTTATGTTAAAATATACTATAAAAAAACACGAATCCATTCATGATAAATTCACGAATCGAAAAAATTTGAGCGGAGAAAAATAGCTATTTTTAATATATAAGCCAAAATTATTTGTGATTTTAATTTTCAAAAACTAATTGGAAATTGGGCAAAATAATTAGGATATAATAACTGTATTGTCATGAAAAAGCTTGACACAATGTTATATAAGGTAATTTATTGTGGATATTCCATGCATGCTACAGAGTTTTTATTTTTATTATATTTTGAAAGTAATCGATAGTTGAGTTTGAAATGCCTTGATTAATAAAATACAGATTTTCCCTGAAGAAAGAATAATCACTATTTTATTTAAATAACAGGTGAGTGAGTTGTCAAAATCTATGTAATCGGTATTTCTAAAATTCTCAAAAACATTTTCTATATGATACCCATTAGTATTTGAGAGGTATTTACTATTAATATATATTCCGGCAATGGATAGTACCTTATTTTTTCATTCACCGGGAGGGAAACATTAAATTCATAGATTTTTTCCAGTTGCTATAAGAAGGCTGTTTTGTGTAAAAGATACAATAGCTCAATTTATTGTGCGTTAGCCGCAGTAATATTATCTAACTCTTTTGATATCTTAATTGCTTCTTTGATTAAACCTTCAGGATAATCATTTATTTGAAGTATCCGGATTGCATTTCTGTTTTTTAATTTACCCTCTTTAAGTTTGTAATCAAAATCAACTGTTTTGTTATCAACTACCTCGCTAAAATGATACAATTCAAATTCATCCCTTAACAAGTCAGCTAATTCTATATCATGAGTAGAAACAAAAACAATATTGCCATTTTTTGATAGTAAAGATAAAACCGCTTTGCCTGCAGAAATTCTCTCTACAGTATTTGTCCCTTTGAAAATCTCATCCAATAGGAACAAATTTGTTTTATCTTCTTCACTCTTATATAACATGTCTTTAATAGTCAATACTTCCTCAAAATAGTAGCTTTTATCATTCATTAAATCATCACTAATTCTTATCGCTGAATATATCCTGATTCTTGGCATTGAGAATTGCTTGGCAAAACACGTATTTATTGTTAGTCCGGTGATTACACTTATTCCAATAGTTCTGATGAATGAAGTTTTTCCTGACATATTCGAACCTGTTAATAAAATAGATTTCTTGTCAATTGAAATGCTATTTTTTATGCAGTCCGGGATCAAAGGATGGTAAGCCTCCTTAGTAATTATTCTATTTTCATACTCACTAATATCCGGAATACAATAATTTAGTAATCCCTCCCTAAGAGAAGCTATTGAAATCAAAGTATCAATTTGTCCAACAAAGGAAAATACTGCTTCTATTTCTTTTCTTTTTGTATTCAACTGTTTTAATACATCAAATAGCAATATAGGTTCTAATAGAAAGAGAGTTTTAATTGTTTCCAGAATTACCCAAAATATTATTTCAACATTACTTTCAAGCTTTGCTTCAAGTTTAAAGAATGACATTCTGTTTCGAACTTTATTGATAATCCTGGCAGAGTTTAGTAGAGTTGGATTTATCTCCCTAAAAAGTTCATTTTTATATAGCTCACTGGCTATAAAATTTAATTTTAATAATTGTGGAATTGAGCCATAATACTGATAAAGATTTTTTTTATTCCAGTAATGAATACCCAGATTTAAAATAAAAACTCCTAACAATACGAAAAAAGCAAGAGGAATAAAAGCAAGCATTATCAAAGAAATAAAACTTGTAAACGTCAATACTGGAATAATAAAGAACCATTTTGGTTGGACTAAATGTTCTTCTTGAAAAAGAGCCGTAATGTAATATGCTTCGTCTTTATTTAGCTTTTCAAGTTGAATCTGAACACTAGTTCGTAAATTAAAATCAGTTAATAGTTTTTTTATCAAATCCTCATCACGCTTATTATTGTTTGAATTGGAGGGGATAATCCTAAGTTTGTTGTAAAGAAATTGTTGCCCAATTTTAGAATTAGTTCTGTCTATGAACATAAATAATTCTTCAAAATCAATATCGTTGCAGGTCTTATCCGAAAGAATCTGAAGAGATTCATGATTGTCTTTATTCCTAAAGTACTTTTCTATCAACTCGAAATCGTAAGAATCATCCTTAAGTTTTCCAAACGATTTAAGTATTCTCTCTATATCTCTTTTCTTTCTCTTAAATATCATGTTAGCTGAATGTTTGTGATTATCATGCCACGGCGTTCTCACAATAAGATCTCGTTGGTGTTGCGTCGCTTCAAGTTTTTAGCAATATACAAAAAAGCGATTTACGTTCTTATCTTACCTGCTACTGAGTATTTATTATGCTGGGCATCTATTGTTTATTCAATTGATTTTATTCGATACCAATATTTGTATATTTCTTTGAATCCAATTTTCTCATAGAGTCTTAATGCCGGAGGATTATTCAACATAACCTGAAGGTAAGCTATCGTCGCTCCATTTTCATATCCCCAATGCATAATTGATTCAACTATACCTTTTCCATATCCCTTTTTTCTGAATGCTTGATCAACAACAATATCAAAAATCCCAATAAAGGTGTCTTCAAGCACTCCCAGACCGCAGCCAATAGCTTGTCCATCTACTATCAAATCCAGATAACATTTTTTAAAGGCAATGTGCTCAACAATATTCTTTAAGCCAATTGTTTTGGACTTTTCATAGTTATTGAATTTAATAAATCGTTCTAACCATTTATCATCAAATCTTTCGGTAATCTTTATGGATTTTGTGTCTAATGTATTAAATCCAATTGATGCCATGGTCTGAACAGAAGTATCCGCATCCCTTTCATAGCCCTTGGAAACAAGAATTTTATCCAAATCAGACGGGAAGGTATCAGAAGTCATTTTAAATATTGTTGGAAGATCTCTGGATAAATAGAGATTCTCACAATGCTTTATTTTTTCATCTACCTGAATGTTTGATTCAAAAATAGGATTAATTGAATTTGCTCGTCTGGTAATTCCTCCTGCAAATCTTAGTATCCATCCATCATATAGAATAGTTTGTTTAGAAGGCCAGGCATTCATTGATATCTGTTCAATCTTTCTAATCATTATCCAAAAGGGTCTTTAACAACTGGCCATTTAATCTCTCTAGTTTTCATTTTTCAAATTTAATCAATCCAATGATACGAAGTGCCGCCCCTTTTTTGGAGAGGGTTGGGGGTGAGGTAGTATAGAAAACACACTCCTAAAATCCTTCCGAGAAAATCGGGAGGATTTTCAGCGAAATAAAGCTATTGTAATATTCGTTAATATCAATTTATTATCAAATATGGCTCTATGAAGTTGATATAGTTATCCATTTCTTTTTGCATGTCCTGTAAATATAGATTAACTTTATGCTTATCAAATATCTCTGTAAAGCTTTAACTTCTCTGAAAATTTACATTAAAAATATGGTTTGTATTCGCTGCCAGATGGTAGTGAAGGCTGAGTTGGAAAAACTTGGTCTGCATCATGTCAATGTAAAAATTGGAGAAGCAAATATTATTGAGGATTTACAACCTGAACAATTGGATCAATTCGATATTGCCCTAAGAAAGTCGGGATTGGAGCTGATGGATAATAAAAAAAGTATTCTCGTTGAGCAAATAAAAAATGCGATTATTGAACTTGTACATTATACTGAGGATCAAATTAAAGTAAACCTTTCAGATTACCTGGGCGAAAAACTCAACCACGATTATACATACCTGGCCAATCTCTTTTCAGAAGTGAAAGGCATTACCATTGAAAAATTTTACCTGGCCCATAAAATCGAAAAAGTTAAAGAACTGATTGTATATAACGAGCTAAATCTGACTGAAATAGCCTATATGTTACACTATAGCAGTGTGGCCCATTTGTCCAATCAATTTAAAAAAATTACAGGTCTTACTCCTTCTCACTTTAAGAAGCTTAAAAATAAGCGGCGCAGTACGCTTGAAGATGTGTAAAAACTCTTCTGAATCAATTCATGATTTTATCCATAGCTCATCTTTCTTATATGAACTGAGGGAAGAATTTCCTAATGTGTGAATAATGTAAATTTTTTCTTCAATTGTATAACACATTGGCAACTTAGTTGAGATAACTTTAAAGATATTACTTCATAAAGTAAAATCATGCAAAGTATTGAAATAGAGAAGTCGAAAAGCCATATCCTCATCGAAATCATCGAGTATGTTCCAAATTCGGTTGTTAGCAAAACAATAATACGAAAAACAACGGGAAATATTAGCGTTGTAGCTATTGATACTGGCGAAACAATGGCCGAAAAAATTTCTCCTTTTGACACTTTCCTTCAGATTATTGAAGGCAATGCAGAAGTGGTGATTGATACAGAATCGAATATGCTGCATACCGGACAGGCTATAATAGTACCTGCGCATACCTCAAATGTTGTAAAGGCGAATGAGCGGTTTAAAATGATTTCAACAATTATTAAGAGCGGCTATGAAGAAAGCACTATATAAGAACAATTATATACTGAAATTCAAAAAGGGAAAATTTTGATAATTAGTGGCTCCCTGAAAGGCGCTCAGATTAATTTATTTTAAGACAAACACGGAGTTTTGATAGTCAAATCCTCTAACATGCACATATATAAACAGTAATTATGACAAAGGAAAAGGAAAAAAAAGAAAAAAGCAATAAGAAGGTTGCGGTTAAAAATCTGAAAGAGAAAAGAGCCGCAAAGGCTGCAAAGCGCGATGCAAGAAATAGCGAGAATAAAATTTTAGTAAAGTTATAAGCATTGTTCTCATCATTTTAACAGTATCCAACAAGGGAATCCTTAGATTGGGAGGTTAATCTATTTGTTAAACTAACAACCGTGAAAGAATGAAATTGGCTTTTATCGGTACTTACCCACCAAGAGAATGCGGTATAGGTACCTTTACCAAAAACTTGTTTAACTCGATGCTGGTGAAATCGGGGCACAAGAAAGGTGAAGACAGTAGTTTTGTGATTGCCATGAATGATAACGACCTGGTATATGAATACCCTGCAGAGGTCAAATTAACTATCAGACAGGAATACCAGGAAGATTATTTGAATGCAGCGAAATTTATCAACCTGAGTGGTGCCGATCTATGCATTCTTGAGCATGAATTTGGTATTTATGGCGGACAGAGTGGTGTATATATACTTCCTCTTCTCCACCGACTTGATATTCCACTTATTGTAACCCTGCATACTATACTCAAAAGTCCTTCTTACAATGAAAGAGCCACCTTGTATGAATTATGTAAAATGGCGCATAGCATTGTGGTGATGAGTCATAAGGCTATCGAATTCCTTGTGGATATTTATGATGTGCCAAAAGAAAAGATTGTTTTAATCGAACATGGTGTGCCTGATATTCATTTTGATCAGGAGAAATCGAAAAAGGAGTTTAAACTCGAGAACAGGAAAGTACTCCTTACTTTTGGATTTATTGGGCGAAATAAAGGAATTGAGACGGTAATAAAAGCAATTGCCGGAGTGGTTGAAAAACAACCTGATGTATTGTACATTATCTTAGGAAAAACACACCCAAATGTACTGCGACACTCAGGTGAGGAATATCGGATCTTTTTACTGCGTCTTGTTAAAAGTCTTCAACTGGAGCGGCATGTTGTATTCCTGAATGAATTCATAAATGAACAGGATTTGTTTAAATATCTCTGCGCATGTGATGTTTACATAACGCCCTATTTAGCTGAGGCCCAAATTACCAGTGGAACACTTTCATATGCGGTGGGTGTGGGGTCGGCAGTACTATCAACACCTTACTGGCATGCCGAAGAATTGCTTGCTGAAGGAAGGGGACTGCTTTTCAATTTCAATGATTCGGAAGAGCTGGGTTCCTTATTGACACGCATATTGGCAAATCCTAAGGAGTTGAATCAGCTGAAACAAAAAGCCGGTGCATATGGGAAGAAGCTAACCTGGCCAAAAACCGGTGATAAATACAATGAACTCGTTGCTTCTGTACTGAAAGAAAAGCCTAAACTGATCAATAAGCAAGAGCCGGTTATTGATCTGCTAATATTACCGCAGTTTTCCCTCGTACATATTAATCGCTTGACCGATGATACAGGAATTATTCAACATGCAAAGTTTGGTATTCCAAACTTAAAGGAAGGCTATTGTCTGGATGATAATGCCAGAGCTTTGCTCATGGTATTAATGGCATACAGACAAAAAAAAGATATGCGGGCACTTGAATTATCACCTATCTATTTAAGCTATATCCATTATATGCAAAATGCGAATGGAACTTTCAGAAATTTTCTGAGTTTTAACAGAAATTTTCTGGATGAAGTAGGTTCCGAAGATTCTTTTGGCAGAACCATCTGGGCATTGGGATATTTGCTTGGTAATGCCCCAAATGATGCTTATTACCAAACAGGCAAAGAGGTGTTTTTCAATGCAGCACCCAATTTTGAAAAACTTAAATCAATTAGGAGTATAGCCAATACTATGATCGGTATAAGCTATTATCTGCACAGTAATCCATCAGACGATTCCATGACCGAAAGATTAAGAAACCTCGCAAAAAAATTAATACAACATTATGAAGAAAATATTAGCCCGGATTGGAAATGGTTTGAATCTTTACTTGCCTATGACAATGGCATTTTACCCTTAGCACTTTTACATTCAGCAAAAATACTTAACGACAACAAAATAACGAAGACAGCAATTGAGTCCATGAATTTCCTGACAGAACATACATTTAAGGAAGATTACCTATCAATAATCGGCAACGAAAAATGGTACAAAAAGGATGGAGAACGATCCGTTTTTGCCCAGCAACCCATTGATGCCATGGCTATGGTTTTGATGTACCACCAAGCCTTTCATTTAACAAATGATAAGGAATTCCTTAAAAAGCTATATACTTCATTTCTTTGGTTCCTGGGAGAGAATGACTTGAGAATGAGTCTCTACGATTTTGAGACCAAAGGATGCTGCGATGGCTTTGAAAGTTATGGTGTAAACAGAAATCAGGGCGCAGAAAGTTCGCTTGCTTATCTGATTTCACATTTAACCGTATTGCAGGCGTATCAGGAGCTGCATGTAAGTGATTAAAAGGAATTGATGCTTAAGACTTACAGAAAATCAGCTATGCCAGGGCGAAGCATATTGGGTAAGGCAGAGAGTGACGATGGGTAAAACTTCATGGTGCATGAAGATCCTTTTATAATTCCGGCAAAAGAAGGCTATATTAAAGAATATGAAGCCTTTGGCACTGCAAATTAGGAAGCCCTTGTTGACCATTGTTTGAACAATCTCCGTCAGGCACTCTAAGTACTTAATTTTAATTTAAGCTTGAATTACATGAAAATAGCAGTACTCTCTTCTATTGCCTGGCGAACACCTCCCAGGAAATATGGTCCATGGGAACAGGTAGCTTCTAATATTGCTGAAGGCTTAATCGAAAAAGGTCTTGAGGTTACTCTTTTTGCCACAGGTGATTCAATAACCAAAGGAGAATTGGCTTCCGTATGTGAACTACCCTATGCCGAAGATCCTTCAATCGACCCAAAAGTTGCGGAATGCATGCATATAAGCCATTTGATGGAACAAGCAGACAACTTCGATATCATTCATAACAATTTTGATTTTCTTCCTCTTACTTATTCGAATCTTATTAATACACCTATGGTTACTACCATTCACGGTTTCTCTTCTCCTAAAATTATACCGGTGTATAAAAGATACAACAATACAGGTCATTTTGTATCTATAAGTAATTCCGACCGCAGTCCGGAACTTAATTATATTGCAACCATTTATAATGGCATTAACATTGATGAATTTATATTTAACAGTGAGCCTGAAGATTACCTGCTTTTCTTTGGCAGAATTCATCCTGAAAAAGGAGTTTATGAATCCATCCAAATTGCCAAGGGATCTAAAAGGAAGCTTATCATTTCAGGATTAATTCAGGATCAGGAATACTTTGATTTGAAGGTTAAGCCATACATTAATGACGATGATATAGTTTATGCCGGGAACTCGGGACCTAATGAAAGGCTTAAACTTTTGGGGGGAGCATGTGCTCTTTTACATCCTATAAGTTTTGACGAGCCATTTGGCTTAAGTGTAGTTGAAGCAATGGCTTGTGGAACACCCGTTATTGCATATAACAGGGGCTCAATGCCTGAATTAATTCTTGATGGGAAAACAGGCTTCCTGGTCAAAAATATCGAAGAAGCTGTGGAGGCTATAAGAAATATCAAAACGATTAACCGGAATAATTGTACGAAATGGGTTTCTTCTAAATTTAGCCGGCAAAAAATGATAGAAGGTTATTTGAAAGTATATAAGTCGATTCTTAGTGAATAATATAAGAAAGCTTGTTAAAATAAACAGGTAATTTGTTTTAAACCGGGATAAAAAAAAAGTCCCGCTACTAGCGGGACTTAAAATTTTAGAGTTTTAGATATATAGATTATGCAATTTTAACATTCACTGCATTTAATCCTTTCTTGCCTTCCTCCAAATCAAAGGTAACTTCGTCATTTTCCTCAATACTTTCTTTTAAGCCTGATGAATGCACGAAATACTCTTTTGGAGAGTTTGCGTCCTTAATAAATCCGAATCCTTTCGAATCGTTATAAAATTTTACTGTTCCTTTATTCATTATAATTAAAATTAAATTAATATAAAGTTACGCTTAAATATCATGATAAGGCCTTTAAATGCAATAAACTAATTTTTTTTAAAAATATGTGATTAATCTTCTTTTTGTTTTCTCTCTAATGGCACTATACCCGCCATTTCCCCGATAATGTTTACTAATTCGGTTCCGGTTGGTATAACTATTTTTGCATTTTTTTCCAGCGATGCTTCCATGGCCTCCAGTTTTCGCAGCAATTGTGCGTTCCCGACAAAATATTTGTCCGCTGCTTCATTTACAAGTTTAATGGCCTCAGCTTCACCTTCGGCATGCAATATTTTTGATTGCTTGAATCCTTCAGCTTCTTTAATCTTGGCACGTTTCACACCATCGGCAACAGTTTCAGCGGCTGTGGCAGAATCAATGGCTGCAATTTTTTCGTTTTCAGCTTTAACCACTTTATTCATGGTTTCCTGTACGTCTTTTGGCGGATCAATTTCTTTCAGTTCTGTCCGAACTATCTCAATACCCCAGCTTTGAGTTTCGTCGTGAAGAGTTTTATAAAGTTCGGCATTAATTTTTCCCCTTTCACTATTGGCCGACTTAAGTGTAAGCGTACCGATAATATTACGAAGTGTAGTGCGTGCAAGATTGACAATCTGCCAAGTGTAATTGTTCACATTGTAGATCGATCCCTTCACGCTTTCTTCATCGGCTTTCACTCTGAAATAAACCTGGGCGTCCACACTTGCGTTCAGGTTGTCGTTAGTGATTATTTCCTGTGGTTCGGCATCTACCATCTGCTCTGTTACATTTACAAGGAATATTCTGTCGATGATTGGAATTATCCAGTGAAATCCGGGGAGGGCAAAATTATGGTACTTCCCAAGTCTTTCAATTAAGCCTCGTTGAGTTGGACGGATAATCCTGATTCCTATCAGAAACAAGATAAAAGCAGGTATTAAAAAATACAAATAGTTCATTTCAATCTCCTTTTCTAATATGATTACTTTAATTCAATTCTAAAAAAGTCTAGAGGTTTGTTATTATTTGCTTCATTTGCTCTTTCGACTTTCTGAGTTTATATTCTATCATTCTCAACATGCTTTCTTCTTTACCTTCCCGATGTTGAAAATCAATATCTTTTAATTGAGGGAATTTTTTTCTAAGCTTTATTTTAAGCTCATTCCAGTATTTCTGGTCAGAATTCAATTTCATTTTCATCTGAATATTTAAAGTAAAAGTTCAAAAACTCTTATATTCTGTTATTACAATCTGAATCAACCTTGCCTGCTAGATAAGAGCTTATCAAAAACAATTCTTACAAGTACGATTATTGCTGCTAATACGAGAATTAAGTGGACAGATCTTGAGGCATTAAATCCAAAGAAAATTATACCCCAGATAATTAAAAGTAATCCCGCGATAATGTAAAGTGAATTTTTCATTGCGTTATATATTATCTGAACCTTGAAATAAGGTCCAATAACTGTTTATAAAGTTACTCTGAGTAGCTTCAGTATACATTACAT
>CAYWBC010000074.1:0-19365 GCA_964456285.1 uncultured Bacteroidales bacterium | reverse complement strand
GACTTAATCGTTCAAGTTTCTTCAGTAAATCCAAACACCGTTGTTGTATTGGTTAAAGGAGGTCCTGTTGCGCTTGCAGGTACCGAGAACAAAGTCAATGCAATTGTTGAAGCCTGGTATGCGGGAGAATTTGGAGGTTACGCCATCGCCGGTGTTTTATTTGGCGATGTGAATCCCAGTGGCAAACTTCCCGTAACATTTTATGCCTCAACACAACAGCTGCCTTCTATGTCGGATTATTATATTATCAATAAACCGCGAACATACATGTATTTTGACCAGCCGGTACCATATCCTTTCGGACACAGGCTCTCATACACATAGTTTGAGTAAAGTGATTTAAGATTTGACGCTGATAAAATTAATGAGAATGACGAAATTGAAATACAATTTGATATTCGTAACAGCGGCAAATTGAAAGGCATAGCTTATTGATGTATGGAAATCAATAAATATTACAGAAATTACCGTGAAAATAATGTCTTTCAGTCATTAAGTAAACACTAAAACATGCTGATATGCGCGCAATGTAATTTTTGAAAATTAATAATATCTATCCAACGATATTTAAAACCATGAGGCTGTCCAATACTTTTTAGACAGCCTCTGAAGGATAATTCTACAACCATTAAAATACTACTAACTTTCTAATACTATCGCTATGTTAATAGCACTTTAATTGGTGCCTATTTTAAAAGCTGTGGTTTTTTATTTTGAAAACAGAACAGTGACAAATTTTTATTGAACTAACAGTTTAGTGGTAAATCTATCTACTTTTACAATATATATACCCTGTTTGATGGGAATATTTAATTCAGAAGTATTTACTTTTGCTGAATAGATTTTTTGTCCTATGCTTGTATATATTTCGACAGTTTTACCGTACATTTCACCTCCCAGGATAATAGCTCCATCTCTCGAGAAAACAGTAATATTTTCCTTTTCTAATTCATTAATACTTGCCGAATTATCCGGTACATCCTGGTCTGTTTTTTTAAACCAATACCCATATAGTTTACCGGCATCATTATACTTACTGCTTTCTTTTACCCCGGGGAAAAGGCAAATATTTGTGAATCCGTCAAAAGTCCATTGTTCCCAAATATTAAAACATAAACCACTATCAACAAGATGCATGGCCAGCGTCATCCTGTAGAAAGTAGTATCACCGCTGGTGGAATTTGTCGGAAATTCAGTGGGTTGCCATATTTGTGTTTCTTCCCCTTCACTGAACTCACGCTGAACTACCGCACGATGAGAGCCACTCCAATTAAAACCCGGTACCGAAAGAAGAGAAATTTTCTCCGCATCGTCAGGAGTAGCGCTTCCGGTCCAAAATGGATTATCACCTCTCCAGTCAGACACACCAAGTGCCATTTCGGTTCCTTTGTTGATAAAATAATAAGTTGAATCAGTTATTGGAACTATTTTCCATAACTGGTTGGGTTGAAGCTCATCAGGTGTTTGTTGTTCCAACAAAGCCCCGTCTTCAAAAAAATGATCACTATCAATGGACATGGCATTTCTTCCTACTCCTCCTCTGGTCGCTGGCTCATCCCCAACACCATGATTGATAATCATATAATACTTGGATACGTCAAGGTCTGCAATCTGAGCATTGACACTGTTTACATAAAACATAGCAATTACAGCAAATAAAATTGCATGAATGGTAATTCTTTTTTTCATAATCTGTAGATTTTAGTTAATGATAAGGTTAATTAAGGTTAATTTTCACTACCATAAATTGTAATTATATTTTTGTTTATAGTATATTCAAATGGTTCGGCAATCTTAAGCGCATTCAGAACCTGCTCAGTAGTTTCGTTCTCAAATGTACCTGTAAACCTTTCTTGTTTCAGTTCTTGCGATTTAATGATGATTTTTACATTGTACCATCTTTCGAGTTTAATGGCCAAATCTTCAAATTTCTCATTGGTAAAGATTAACTTGCCGTCTTTCCAGGCTGTTAATGGTCGGGTATCTATCTGATTCTGCAATGATAGTTTTGGAACCTTCATTTGACCGGATTCTAAATTAAGCTCTTTTCTCTCATCAAGTGTTAGTTTGTGCTTATCCTTTATATAAACTGCATTCTGATTGGGTTTTAGGGTAATTGGCTTAGCTGATTTGTGAGAAATTTCAAGTGAACCGGAAACCAGAGTTGTTACGATAGTATTACTTTCCGGGTATGATTTTAGGTTGAATGATGTTCCTATAACTTTTACAGTAATATCGGAAGTATTCACAAAAAAGGGTCTGGAAGAATCTGCTTTTACCTCAAAATAGGCCTCTCCCTCCAGATATACCTGCCGTTTCTTATCATTAAAGAAAGCAGGATAGCTTAATTTGCTGCCTGAATTCAGCTTGACAACCGTACCATCAGACAGTTTAATTTTTGACTTTGAGCCCAGTGAAACCTCAACTTCGTGAATACCTATATTATTCATATTGTTCCACCGGTCTGTTATGATCTGTTTATGATGTTGATTGCTGAGAAACCATGATAAAGAAAATGCAATAATAAAAATGGCCGCATATTTCATCAGGTCTGGAAAAAGGGAAGTTATCTTCCCCTTTTTTTTGTTATCCGGACTAATACTTAACCTATTATGAACACTACGAAGAAGATTGTCAGAATCCAGGTTACTATTGTATTTATGACAACTGTCCCATATCTTAAAGAAATACTTATTCATATCACCGAATGTCGTCTTTTCACGAAAACAGGCCGCCAGATTTTGTATCTCCTCTTCCGATAGTTCCCTCTTGGCAAGTTTTTCAAGCAATTTTTCTATTTGCATTTTACTTATATCAGTCTACTATAAACATAATACCTCAAGTGAAAAGGTTCCGTTATTCACTGGTTAAAATATTTTTTCCATTCCTGTTGTTTTGACAACTGAGTTGAAGGGATATCCGAAATCTCCCGGAATAAGTTGGAGGAATCAGAAGTCATTTTAAGTTTTCCGGAAAGTTTATAAGCTTGAAAAAAATAGGAAGTATAATAAGTAATTCTGGAAAAATGGTTAATGAACTTTTTCTTAATTTACCTATTTTAGTTAAGGTATATTTTTATTTGTTTAGTTTTTTATTTCTGAATGCCAGCCTGCTGTCTGTCAGATTAAAAAATTTGAATCCAGTCAGTTTCGCTTATTCCTTTCATTTATAAGATCGCTCATTTAATTCGCTTAGTTCATATTCGTTTTATTCTCATAAATTGTAATTATGTTTTTGTTTATAGTATATTCAAATGGTTCGGCAATCTTAAGCGCATTCAGAACCTGCTCAGTAGTTTCGTTCTCAAATGTACCTGTAAACCTTTCTTGTTTCAGTTCTTGCGATTTAATGATGATTTTTACATTGTACCATCTTTCGAGTTTAATGGCCAAATCTTCAAATTTCTCATTGGTAAAGATTAACTTGCCGTCTTTCCAGGCTGTTAATGGTCGGGTATCTATCTGATTCTGCAATGATAGTTTTGGAACCTTCATTTGACCGGATTCTAAATTAAGCTCTTTTCTCTCATCAAGTGTTAGTTTGTGCTTATCCTTTATATAAACTGCATTCTGATTGGGTTTTAGGGTAATTGGCTTAGCTGATTTGTGAGAAATTTCAAGTGAACCGGAAACCAGAGTTGTTACGATAGTATTACTTTCCGGGTATGATTTTAGGTTGAATGATGTTCCTATAACTTTTACAGTAATATCGGAAGTATTCACAAAAAAGGGTCTGGAAGAATCTGCTTTTACCTCAAAATAGGCCTCTCCCTCCAGATATACCTGCCGTTTCTTATCATTAAAGAAAGCAGGATAGCTTAATTTGCTGCCTGAATTCAGCTTGACAACCGTACCATCAGACAGTTTAATTTTTGACTTTGAGCCCAGTGAAACCTCAACTTCGTGAATACCTATATTATTCATATTGTTCCACCGGTCTGTTATGATCTGTTTATGATGTTGATTGCTGAGAAACCATGATAAAGAAAATGCAATAATAAAAATGGCCGCATATTTCATCAGGTCTGGAAAAAGGGAAGTTATCTTCCCCTTTTTTTTGTTATCCGGACTAATACTTAACCTATTATGAACACTACGAAGAAGATTGTCAGAATCCAGGTCTCTATTGTATTTATGACAGCTGTCCCATACCTTACAGAAATACTTATTCATATCACCGGATGGCGTCATTTCACGAAAACAGACATCCAGGTTTTTTATCTCCTCTTCCGATAGTTCCCTCTTAGCAAGTTTTTCAAGCAATTTTTCTATTTGCATATTACTCATATCAGTCCTCTGTTAAATAATAATACTGTGAATTAAATAAAGCAGCCGCATTCCAGTATCGATACATTTTCAATTTCCGTTATTAATTGGTTTTCGATTTTAAATCAGGTAATAATTTTTAAATGCATTCCTGAGAAAACCGAGAGCCTTTCTTATCTGCATATCAACTGTGTTTTCACTGATCTTCATCCGTTTTGCTATTTCTTTATAAGTTAATCCTTCAAATCTGCTGAGTTCAAATACCTCTTTTCTTCTCGGCGGTAGAGCATCGATCGTTACATTTAAAAACCTATTTAGTTCATTATATAGTATTTCATCTTCAGTATATGAATCTAGTTTCTTACTGTTTGCATTCATATATTCAAGATATGCTTGTATATAGAATGATTTACGATATATATTATATATCTTGTTACGCGCAATTCTGTATATATAACTGGAGAGTGAAGTATTCAATTCTATCTTTTTATGATTCTCCCAAAGAGCTATAAATACTTCCTGTGTTACCTCTTCAGCATCCTCTTTTTTATTAAGCAACTTCAAACAAAAATTAAATACCTTTTGATTGTATATTTTGAAAATAAGATCAAAAGCAGAAACATTGCCTTTCCTTAGTTCCTTAATCAGTTTTTTTGTTTCTGTGCTTAGCATAGAAACAAAAGTAAAAAAAACTGAATCATATTTAAGAAAATAAATCCCCTGCATCAAAAATGATGAGGGGATGAAATATAAAAACAACTCAATTATGAAAAAAAAATGTTTTTATATTATTGTATCCATATTATCTAATATCCCGGATTCTGGTATTCAAATCTTTTTTGTGGCGAATAGGGAGTACCATCACCCTCTTGCAGAGCATCGATAAAGGATTGCGGTATGGGTCGCAACTCATGCTTACCCTGTATGGGTTGAGCACTTCCATTGAAGTCCGCTGGTTGTCCGTTATATAAAGTAGCTCTTTCAATAAATGTTTCAGTTCTGACAAGGTCTGGCCAGCGATGCAATTCACACATTAATTCACGAGCACGTTCATTTAAAATGTGAGTCAGAAATATTTTTTCGGAATTTCCCTGAACACCTGGAGGAAAATAAGATGCTTTTACCGGATCAGAGGGTATTGTGGTCAGGTCATTCACATCTGTAATCAGCAAATTATCTTCAGTTGAAGGATTGCTCATGTCATCGTTTTCAACCCAATAATACAAATTGTGTCTTGCTTCTCCTTCCTTGTAAGCAGCCCTGCTTCTTAGTCGATTGATATATTCCATGGCTTTGCCATAATTTCCGATACGTCCATATGCCTCCGCTGCAATCAGATATGTTTCTGCAAGCCTGGCCAATATTCCGTCACGATAGCCCTCTTCATCCTGCAAGGCAGGTCTGGAAGGATCAAAGTACTTTGATATGGGCGGATAATGTTGTTTTTGAGCATCAGGATTATTTTTAACGATATCTCCGCCTGCATTTCTCACATACCTTGCAAAAACAGTATATCTCATAGTATCAATAT
The DNA here is from genome assembly GCA_964456285.1 of uncultured Bacteroidales bacterium. GTDB lineage: Bacteria > Bacteroidota > Bacteroidia > Bacteroidales > UBA10428 > UBA10428. The sequence goes on along the minus strand of CAYWBC010000074.1, from coordinate 13,569 downwards.
CCGCCTGCTCAATGGGCTCATCCATGCTGTTAACAAGATAGATAAGTGCTGTATCTCCAATAGGAACACCACCGGCCGTATTTGCCAGGTAGGCAAACTTGAACGATTTATAAAATCGGGAATCATTCTCCCGGTCAAAAACATCGAATGCATAATCAGTGGGACAAAGTCTTCTCCAGGGGCGACCATTTTCCAGATCACGCGTTAATCCTGGAAGATCCTCATACCACGAACCAACATAAAGATGCACTTTGTTACCCCTGTGATAGCTGAGGGGATCACCCAGTGATGTAAGGTTATCAGTAAATTGGGCAGCCAGTATAATTTCCGGACTCGATTCGTTTGCTCCGTCAGGTCCGGTATAATTAAATAATCCTGCATAATCAGCTTCCAAATCGTAAACCGATTCACTTCCTGTTTCAGGCAGCACTTGTTCGGCATATTCAATTGCTTTTTGAAGATCGTCTTGATAATTAGTATTCCAATCGCGGTTTACTTCACTGGCTCTGAATAAGTACACTTTTGCCAGATAATGTCTTACTGCTCCCTTTGTAATACGACCAGGTTGACTTGCTGTGAGATCAAGATTTGGCAGTGCAGTTTCCAGATCATCAATAATCTGATTGTATACATCTTCAACTGAAGACTTAGGTAAATCTGTCAGTATCTTATTTGTATTTTCAATCAGTAAGGGTATTGATCCAAACTGTACTACCAAGTCGAAATAGGTGAAAGCTCTTAAGAAAAGAAACTGGGCCTGAGCATTCAGTCTGAGCTCTTCGGTCTGAAATGGCTCTCCACTCACTGTTGCTGATTTCTCAATACCAATATTTATTATTTTCATGGTATACCATGCATCATTCCAGAGATCAGTCATTCCCCAGAAACGTTCATCATAATTATCTGATTCATCGGGATCTAGTTTATCATCATAATTATTGTATTGTACCATATCAGGGCCATTACCAACAGTCATTTCATCTACTCCGTAATTTGTAAGACAATAACCATGTTCACCATTAAATCTCCAGCGAAGGATATTGTAAGAAGCATTCAGGCATGCATCCAAACCTTCCGGGGTATCGTAATAATCCGAAGTCAAAGTAGCAACCAGTTCCTCTTCAAGGAAGTTTTCATTACACGAAAGACTTACTATAATAGTGCAGATTAAGAAATATATCTTTTTCATTTTTAGTATAATTTTAATTTTAGTAGTTAAATAGCTATTTAAAATCCTACATTAATACCGAGTACATAACTTTTAATGGGATTATTACCCAAATCAGGATTTGTATTCACAGCTTTTGTAAATATGAATGGATTTAACATCTCAAATTTAATTGCAAAGTCCGAAATACTTGCTTTTGAAAGGATTTTCAAGGGTAAAGAATATTTTAGGGAAATATTTCTAACAGTCAGGAAAGATCCTTTCTGATATCCCAATGATGACATATAAGTGTCTGTATTGCCAGAGCTGGGTCTGGGATAAATTGCTGAAGTATTATAAGGTGTCCAGTAATCAACAGCAACATCATGGTAACGTCCGAATAGCAAGGGAGTTGCCTTATCAATGGTTTGTCCGACTCTTGCATATAGAAAAAAGGATAGTTCAAATCCTTTATAAGTAATATAATTGGTCATACCTGCGATAAAATCAGGATATTTGGAACCTCTTATTTTCTGGTCGAATGAATTGAATACATATTCACCTCCTGTTGTATCTAAATCCTGTATGCGAATTTGCCCCACTCTGTTATAAACACCATCACCGTAATATTGCCGGAACAAGGCTGAATCTGCGGCTGTTGTGCCCCAAATGCCATCATAAACATATCCGTAATTGACACTTATTGGTTCCCCGATAAACCATTCGTTTGCCAAATCATCGTTTTTACCATTATATAACTCAATTATCTCATTCACGTTTCTTGCGAAGGTGATATCTGTTCTCCAGCTAAAATCTTTTGTACTTATATTCACGGTTGAAAGCAGAATTTCAATGCCTCTGTTTTGAGTCTTACCTATATTGAAATACACTGTATTTGAACCGTTTACAGATGGTATAGTTCGTAGCATAAGTAACCCATCAGTATTGGCAGTATATAGATCGACAGAACCGCTTAATCGGTTTTTGAAAAATCCAAAATCATATCCAAAGTTGAGTTGAGTTGTTCTCTCCCACATTAGCTCAGCATTTGGAGGTATTTCAATTTTGTAACCACTTGCCACATCAGAGCCAAAAGCATAATTCTGGTTTATTAAACTTCCGGAAGCCTGATAAGGTGGAATGGCAGAATTACCCGTAATTCCCCAACTCAGGCGGATTTTTGAGGTTGTTATTACAGATTGATTTTTCATGAACGATTCTTCATGAATTTTCCAGGCCAATGCCGCTGATGGGAAGAATTGCCACTTATTGCCTGGTGCGAGCACAGATGCACCATCCCATCGACCGGATACTGTCAGTAAATATTTATTCATTAACCCGTAATTTAATCGGACCATATAAGATTGCCTGGTCTCCTCTTCATAATTTGATCCAAAATCAAGAGCATTTCCTTCCCTGGTGGATCCCAGGTCATACCAAAGCTGTTTATCATATGGAAGGTCCTGTGCACTTAGGTGTGAATACTCGTAGGTATACCTTTCAGCACTAAGCAGTGCAGTCAGCCCTATTGTATGTATATCAGCAAATGTCTTATCATAGTACAACAGATTATCCAGGATCCAGTTAAATGTCTGATCCTGTAAATACTTGGCGTAGGATGAACTTCCCCAGCGTGTGGTTGTTTCCGCTGATTGAAAAGTACCGTTTCTGTATATCCTTAAATCAGGACCAAAATTTACCCGATATTTCAAACCTTCAAGAATATTTACTTCACCATAAAAACTTCCCCTCACCTGAAAACTTTTTCTGTTGTTTCTTTCATTATCAATATCTGAAATGAAATTTACCAGGAAAGGATCATTTCCCGGAAGCCAGATAAATTCTCCGGCGCTATCATAAGGAACGGTAAATGGGAGCAATCCCCTTGCCCTGTCTATGGTATTGATACCAAACTCCTGATTGGCAGCAATACCGTTTAAAGATCCACCTATAGTGATCCATTTATTTAAATCCAGATCAAGTGTGACCAGAGCAGTATATCGTTTGTAAGATTGCCCTTTTTCAACCCCTTTCTGATCAAGATAACCAAAACTTATATATGATTTGATCTTCTCTGTTCCCATACTTGCTCCTATTTGATGGGTTTGTGTAAATCCGTTTTGTATGCCGTAATCCAGCCAGTCAGTTTCGCGTACGTTTTCGGCATTATAAACCGGAACCTCATCTACACCCCATTGTTCACTTTCTTCAGGAGTGGTGGGACGCATTACAGGAATTAAAAGACTCATATCGGACTGGTCCCAGGCTTCTCTTATCATCTCCGGATTCTCCCATTCATATCCCATCATGATTGATTCAAAAGATTCAAAATCCTTTGACCTGAGTAAAAGCATATAATCGAGAGAAGGATCCGGGTATAATGAAGAATAAACACCCACATTCCTTGTAACTTCACGGTTGGCTTCTATCTGACCGGCAGAGCCATACATTTTCAATACATCATCATACCTGTCGAATGAAAATCCTGCATTATAGGTAATTTTTGTTTTTCCCGGTTCTCCTCTTTTGGTTGTGATCAGGACAACCCCGTTAGCACCACGAGAGCCATAGATAGCTGTTGCAGAAGCATCTTTAAGTATTTCTATGGATTCAATGTCATTTGGATTTAAATGTGAAATCGGATTGTGCGTAAGATTCTCATAGGTGACCGTACCTCCTACATAATTTGGCTCTGTATTGATCCTTCTGGCAGTTACAGCCATCGGAATGCCATCTACTACAAAGAGTGGATCGTTTAGTGAGGTAGGCGCTACACTCGGATTAGGATTTTCAATAGATCTTTCACCTCTTATGCGAATAGTTCCAATTTCACCGGGGCGCACATTTGAAGTAATATCTACACCTGCCACTCTTCCCTGCATGGCCTCCAGAGGATCAATAATCGTACCCTGTTCAAGCTCCCTCTGACTGACACTGGCCACAGAACCGGTTAAATCACTCTTTTTTACTTGTCCGTAGCCAACTACAATCACCTCATCAAGCTTTTGTATATCTTCAACCAAAGCAAGCTCAATATTGGTTTGAGTACCAACCACTATTTCTTCGTCAAGGTATCCGATAAAAGAAAATACAAGTACAGACTGTTCTCCTTCAACGGTTATGCTAAAGTTGCCATTCTGATCAGTAATCGTTCCTTTTTGAGTATTTTTTTCAAGAACATTCACTCCTGGTAAAGGAACACCTGATACATCACTGATTTGTCCGGTAACTGTAATTCCTTCCTGAGCGGCTTCTTTATTATAGGGTGTTATAACAATCAGATTATCTTCCAATATGCGGTATGAATTTTTTGAATTTGAAAGTACCTCAGTGAGAATTTTATCAATACTTTCATTTTTTGAATTAATTGATACAATTTGATCTTCAATAGATTTCTCATTATACAGAAACCTGTAATTCGATTGTTCCTCAATGAGTGAAAATACTTCTTTGATCGTAACATCCGTAAGTTCCAGATTCAGCAATTTGGATTGTGAAAAAGTAACAGCCTGTAAACTTATTAGATTTACAGTCAATAGGGCAACAATCATTTTCATAATAAGGATTTTTTTCAGAAAGAGTCGTTTCTTTTCAGTGGAGGTAAAATTAGGATTTTTCATCATTATTAGTAGTTATTAGTTGATTACTAGTCTATTTAGATAGTTTTTATTAATGTATTTTTCAAGCGGAATTGCTGACTTCCCAAAAGTATTTTCTTCAAATTCTATAATAACATGAAGAAGACATGTCCGTTATTTCGATTTGAAATTAAGCCGAACAAGCAGGCATTTTAACGATAGTGGTCGCTGACAACTATCGGGAATGATTCTGTCTGAGCAGTAGTCAAAAAGAATATAAGAAAACTTTAAAACCTGGGTTGAGCAATATTCTGTAAAAGAGATCTTAACGTAAAAGATCGAGGAGGGAGGGGATATAATAGTACTTAACGAATGGCAAACACTCTTTTGGCGAAAGAATGTAGCTAAAAGTGTGTGAATATTAAAAACAAATTGTTTGTATATTTGTAAAAACACAAAGACAAAATGCATACTATAAGATTGAAAATAAATGATAAGGTTTATGACAAGATACTCTGGCTTCTGAGTAAATTTAATAAGCATGAAGTTGAGATCATAAACGAAGATGCTGAGTTTTTTGAAAACCAGAAATATCTGGAAAAAGAGTTAGGTGAAATAAATACCGGTCAGGCAAATTTTGTTGAAATGAATGAAGCTGAACAACGACTGGAAAATGTCATTAAGCAACATGAAGATCGTATTTAAGGATTCATTTCTAAATCGTTTAGAAAATCAGATTGACTATATTGCTCAGGATAGCCCATCACGAGCCAGAAAATTTAAGAATGATTTATTATTAAGACTAAAAGAAATTCCTGACAATCCATTGCGGTAAAGGAAATCCATTTATTTTGATACCAAAGAGATCAGAGATTTAATTTTCAAAGGATACACTGTAGTTTTCAGGATTACAAAAAATCAAATTGAAATATTTGGTTTTGTTAAATACAAAAACTCTCCAGTTGACTAGTTAAACGTATTGTTGCAATACAATATTTCTTGTGGTTTTTCTGTTAATAGCGTCTATCTTATTGCTATCAGGCAAGGAGGGAGGGGTGGTGTATTCCAAAGACGTTAGGTGAACACTCTTTTTGCGGAGTGGAATGGAGGGAAATGGGTGGTGGTCCTTAAATATTAATTAATATTATGTTATGTTTTGTTTATTAAGTATTTATTAAATGTAAAATCCTGAAATTTGGTGGTCAATTGATGTCGGAACAGACTTATTTAAACACTGGATTTTGGTGGTCAGAAGGACTGGTTTTTGCAGTATATACGGTCTGGACATTATATGAAATGGAGATTTTCTTGAATGAGAAGCATGTAGGGAAGAGCTGTCAGTTGCCAATCAGCTTCTTACTCAGTTTTCAATAACTCCTGTACATGAAGTAGCTTACTATCACTTGTAATCTGTAACATGTAACACCCGGGTGCCAGACTTTGAGATAGATTAATCTGGAGATCATTCTTGCCCTGAACAACTTGATAGCTCTCTTTATAAACCTGACTGCCTAAGGTATTATAAATGCCTATTGTAGCAAATGAAGAGGCAGGGGCATATATTTTTAGGTTTAATTCATCAACAAAAGGATTAGGATAACAATCGACGAGCCGGAACTCATCAATTGTATTGTGGAGGTCTTCAGAAGAACTAATGCATTCGCCCCAGTGAATGTAATTTATTGTGGGAATATCTGAATCCATCCAGTTTGCACGATTGGCGATCCATGTCTGCGTTTCGTCCATCCAACCTGAATAGGTAAGGCCAACATACTTTCCATATTCATCACATTGTATATTGGGCCATATACGGTAATTCCTCTCAATGGCAGGAGCAATAGCATTCGTAATACTATCCATTAACCCAAACATAGCACTGTCACTAAAGATGCTTTCCCTGTATTGCTCCCATTTGTTTATTACAAGATGGGTAAATACAGTATCCATCAATATTTTTTCAAGATTGAGAATATTGCTTCGAGTACACCACCTATCATCATGCCATTGGCCGCGGCGGTAGTACCAGGCTACATCGTAATCCCATAATGGGCCATATTTCAATTTCGAGTCCACATCATCGCGATCCTTAAACATATACCAACTCCTGTTAAAAGAATCATAATTGTAGCTAAGCTCATTGATTAAAAAGTAATCAGCCAGGGAATTTATATCGATTAGCTCTTTGTAATTATTTTCGGAGCTGCAGTAATCGATATTGTTGATTCTGCTCTGGCACTGCAAGATAAAATCGTTTATATAGGCAGACTGTTCGGGAGTGATATCTCTGGCCTTGGGATATTCTATACTTAGTTTTTCATTGTACTGAAGGAGATATCCGCCGGTCATTTCTTCCCCGGAATTCTCAGTTGAATCCAGTTTCTTAATATCCACCCTGTTTTTGTCGCGTTTAATTTTTTCGGCTAATACATGTACGCCCAGGTTTGTCCCATTTAGTATCAACTCACAGAAGCGAGTTCTGGGTGCATAATGTCCCATTTTTCGTCCGAGGTTATATGTAAATACATTTTTTATGAGTGTCCTATCCTGGAATGGTGCATAAAGTATGAAATCGTTTTCTTTCGGAAAACCCAGAATAGATACATTGTTATTTTCACCCAGGCTATCCTGCAGTTCTATACCCATAGACTTTTTTGGAAATTGGAGGGAATAAGTCCCATGCAGCTTTATTCTTATCCTCCCATTGTAATCGCTAAAACTATCAATCTGATGGTTATATGGCTTTGCAGGATCGTTTATGATTCCCATCCTAGCAATTGTATTATTTTCTCCTACTCCAAACTCGTCCGTTTCAATAACCAAGATTGGAAGGATTGTAGAATCCGAGATGTTAGTTGACAGGTAATTAAGGTTTTTATAGTCATCGCTAAAGTAATATGCAGTGTCAACAATATGATAACTAAACTCAAAGCTAAGATCCGATCCATCGATACTATCGTTAAATACGGTAAAAGAAAGTAAGTTCAGGGTATCTACTGCACAATCAGCCAATTGCACCGAATCAATGAAGTAACCGCCTGATTGGTACCATCGCTCATCCCCAAGGCGATAACCGAATGCTTCGTGGGAACGGTTTGTGGTCTGCAGGTGGTTTGGTTTTTTAATGCTATCAGCAATATTCACCCTTAGTACTTCTACATTGTTCAGGTAGGCAATATATCCGTCATCAAAATCAGGATATATTATTAAACCTTTATAGTTGGGAAAGTCTTCCGTGAATCTGATTTGATGTCGGATATAGAGGGATGTAGTGGCATCAATCAATATTGAATCATCGTTATCTCCATAGCCAATTGAGCCAGTACCCTGCAACCAGCTAGAATCATCAAAATCAAGATCTTTCCAGGTAGTATCGGGTTCTGAATGACCCACAAAATATCTGAAAGTGGGATTTTCCTGTGCAGGGGAAGGAACAAGGTAAGCAATGAGGAGCAGTGAAATCAATAGAGTAGGATAGGCTTTCATTGTTAGAAAAGGTTTTTTAGGTTTTTCTAAATATAAGGTTTTTTGGGATTGTAAACCCCCTGCATGAGAACATAAAGAAATTGAGTGTAATTTTTGAATATTACTATGTTAAATAGAAAAGCTCTATTTATACCTGATGGGGGACTTTATGGGTTTTATCGAAATGATAGCAAGTGTATTGCAAACTGAGGTACGAATTTGCGAATACTCTTGCGGTATTTGACGTATTCGTCTTACAATTATCCGTAAAGCGATATTAGAGTACTCAAACACCGCTAAGGCGGCGTCCGAGTACTGAAATTATGTTAACCACGCGGTGGTCGCAATTTCTCTGCGGTTGTCGTATAATGTAGGTGCATTATGTTAAGTTGCTTTGGGAATTATTAATCATTCGGTTAATAATTTCCAATAGGTGTATTTTATTGCAAGCAGGTTAGGAGGGAGGGCCCGCCTTCGCCAAGGCTTCGGCGGATGAAAGAGGGGTGCTTTATTCCGAAGACGTTAGGTGAACACTCTTTTTGCGGAGGAACGGAGCAAAATGGGTGTGGTCATTAAAAGTGAAATATTCGTTATTTATCTAATATATTTATGGTTGATATCAATTTGAGCTAATTATGTTCCTATTGATTATACACCTAGATTTACAATTTTTGTAGAAAGACTCTAACAAGGTTAAATATAAGAACATTGTAAAAAGGAATCCAGATAAACGCTTTGGTAAACCTTGTGTCAGAAATACCAGGATTACTGTTTATGATATTCTTGGATGGTTGGCAGCTGGAATGGATTCAAAAGATATTATTAACGATTTTCCCGAGTTAAATGTTGATGATATAAAGGCATGTTTAGCCTATGCAGCTGACCGTGAGCATAAATTACAGCGTGGATCATGAAACTTTTATTTGATCAAAACATTTCATTTAGAGTAATAAAAAAGCTTCAAAGTTATTTTTCCGGATGCCTCCATGTTTCTGATTGTGGATTAAATAATTGCAATGATTCTGAAATTTAGGAATATGCAAAAAAAGAGGATTTTTTCATTGTTACTTTCGATGCTAATTTCTATGATTATATTGCCCCCGGCAAAGTAATAGAAAAAGTAGTTCCCACTCCGGATTCACTTTCGACCCAAATTTGCCCCCGATTTTTCTCAATAAATTCTTTACACAGTATCAGACCCAAACCTGTACCTGTTTCTCCATCTGTTCCTTTTGTGGAACGAGATTTATTGATCAGAAACAATTCATCTATCTCAGCCTGCGTCATACCCACTCCGGTATCTTTAATGCTGAGGGTAATAAATCCTGGTTTTTGTTCTTGGGATAAGGAAATACTAATTGTCCCATTTGGCATAGTGAACTTGACAGCATTACTTAATAAATTGCGTATGATGGTATCTACCATTCTTTTATCGCATAACACAACATAATCTTCATCAATATCTACCAGCTCGATATTAATTTCTTTCTTTTTAGCTTGTTGTTTCATCAAAGTCAGATTCTCATGGATAAGCTGATTTATTACTATTGGGGAAGGATCAAGCTGAATATGGCCACTTTGTGTACGGGCCCAGTCGAGAAGATTTTCTAAAAGTCCATAAGTGTTTTTAGCTGATATGAAAATATTATTAATAAAACTGTCTCGCTTTTCCTTGCTAATACTATCGATTTTGATTTTTAATAGTTCAGAAAAGCCCATAATAACATTAATTGGGTTCTTTAAGTCGTGTCCGATAATCGAGAATAACTTATCCTTCGTGGAGTTAAGTTCAGCTAGCTGTTCATTTGATACTAATAGTTCTTCAGATTGTTCTTCTATCTGTTGTTTTTGTTCCTCTAAAAGTGTATTCGATTCATTCAACTTTTCGGTTTTAGAGAGAAGGAGTTTATTCTTATCATTTATTTCTTTTGTTCTTACACTGACTTTCTTTTCCAGATAAATATTCCTTCTATTTAGTTGACGTATTCTCATGAAATAAAATAGAAGTAATCCAACAATTATCAAAATAAAGCTAAGTCCTTTAAACCACCAGGTTTTCCAGAATGGGGGTTTTATAAAAATGCTAATTGAGTTACCGGCTTCATTCCATAAATTATCATTATTGGAGGCTTTAACCCAAAAAACATAATTCCCCGGATCCAGATTCGTATAAGTAGCTGAATTCTGGTAGCCTACATAATTCCATTCTTCTTCAAAGCCTTCCATCTTATATGCATAATGATTCAGCTCCGGATGAGTGAAGTCAAGTGCTGCAAACTGGAAAGAAAAAACATTATCATTATAGGAAAGTGTAATTTCCTTTGTTTCATTAATAGGTACTTGCAATGGGGAATCGCTGCCAAATTGAACGGATTTATTAAAAATCTTAAAATCAGTGAAAGCAATCGGCGGAATGTTTGGATTGTCATGAATTGAATCGGGATGAAAATAATTAAATCCATTGGTGCCTCCGAAAAGCATATGCCCACTCTGAGTTTTGTAACAAGCCGCACGGGAAAACTCGTCACTCTGCAATCCATCATAGGTTCCATACACTCTAATTTTATTGTCGGTCAGACCAAGTTTAGCGATTCCATTGAGGGTACTTATCCATAAATTTCGGTGGTCATCTTCCAATATCCCCATTATTGAACTGTTGGGTAAGCCGTTTTTTGTGTCTAACGATGAAAAAGTATTACCGTCTTTGTTTAGTTTATTTAATCCGTTATTTGTGCCAACCCACAGGGTACCATTACTGTCTTCCAGTATGGATTGTATAGTAGGGCCACTTATTTGGGTGTTATCTGCCTCATAATAAGAGTAATGTTTAAAATATATGCTATCTGTATCATCGCGAATCATTTTATCCAGACCACGGCCAACTGTGCCTATCCATAATGCATCCTGTTTATCGATATAAAGTGTGAATAGTGAGTTATCACTGATGCTGTTAGTATCAGAATCGTTATGGGAGTGAACCGTCCATTTCTTATTTCGCTGATTGTAAACTACAAGTCCTCCTCCAAATGTGGCAAAGTATATATTTTGATCTCTGTCACTCACAATTGAACAGATAATATTGGAAGTGAGTCTGCTATTATTTTTTGTATACCTGGCAATGATCTTATTTGTCGTATCAAATACAAAAACTCCCATGCCCCAGGTTCCGCACCATAAATTCCCATTGTCATCATAACAGATTGATTGAGGATCGGAGAAATTATTTTCCTGTAGATTGGACTTAAATGGAATAAAACTACCGCTTTTGGGTTGATAAATCTCAATTCCATTATTGTTGCCGATCAAAATTTCACCGGAGTTGTTTTCCATAAATGACATGACATTATAACTTGCCAGGCTATTCAGGTTTTCGCCTTGTTTATAATGAATGAATCTATGAAAATACGGATCCACAACATCAAATCCATTTGATTTTGTTCCAATCCAAAGTCGCCCTGTCTTATCTTCATAAAGCGAGCGATAACTATTTTCCGTAATACCATCCCGCTTATTTGGATTATAAACATAGTGAATGATTTTTTTATCTGAGCAATCAAATTGGATTAATCCCTGTTCATTAAAGGCATAGCTAACCCACAACCTGTTCTTTGTATCAATTAAAATATCGGATATACTTTTGGAAGGAAATGAAGTAGGATCATTCTCATCATAGCTGTAAAAAGTACAATCAGTAATCTTCTCTTTATAGCGAAATGATATTAGTCCTGCATTGTTAACGGCAATCCATAAGTTACCCTGTTTATCTTCCTGCATCTTAAGAAAATGCCACTCATCCTGTTCAAGTTTGGGTTCATTCTCACCAATAACATCATATGCCGTAAACTGTCGGGTTTTTCTGTCGAACATAAATAAATGATGCCAATAGGCATACCACAAATTCTGTTTACTGTCTTCAAAAACAAAACCATAAATATTATTAGACCGTGGAGCAGCTGCCTCAGGCGACTCAAAACTTGTAATACGGTTTTGTTCTCTATCGTAAAGTAATAATGAATTCGAAGCCATCCAGATATTCCCATCTGTATCCTCAATAATACCATTAATATTATTACTGACAAGTGAATTACCATTTGTGGAATCAAATAGGAATCTTTCAAAATCATCGGTGTTACTTTTGTACCGATTAATTCCGGCAGGAGTACCCACCCATATATCACCCTGCCTATCTTCCAGAAGAGAGAAGATGCTATTCGCCAACAATTTTCCTGCTACGTATTCATAAACCTTGATGTTTATTCCATCATAACGATTAAGTCCATTTAATGTACCAAACCACATAAAACCCCGGGAATCATGTAATGCACACATTCCCGTTTGTTGTGAAATATCCAGATTATAATTATTAAATCGCACTTCCTCTACCTGGCATAATACCATAGGGACATGCAATAGAAAGACATTTAACAGAATGATAATGGTGATTCTTTTCACAGCTATAAATTTCATAAAGAATCTTTTAATTTGAATTTACGCATTTTATCAGTGAAAAACCAAGAGTTAAAGGTCATTATAAAAGATACAATAATAAAAATTTGTACCTGCTGATAAAGATTGGAGATCCAACTCTTTTTAAAAGAAATGTTTCTTATTTCAAATCCTTAATCAAGAAAGTAATTCCTTAGCTTAATAATTTAATATAAGGTATACATTACCTAAAATTTCTCAATTATACCTGAAAAGTTTATATTTTACAGTGTCTAGGACAGAAGAACTAGCGGGCCAGAGCAGGTCAATGAAATAAATTCAAATCTTATATTTGCATAATGTATTTTACATATGTATTGTTAAGCGAAAAAGACGGCAAGCTTTACACCGGATATACTCAGGATTTGAATTTAAGATTTGAGCAACACCAGAAAGGCCTTTTAGAGCCCTAAGGCTCATATTTATCTGTGCGCAGGCCCGAATGCGGGCCAGAGCTAGCGTGAATCTGGCGAAGCCAGCTCACGAACTCCTTATAAAATTATTCAAAGGGTGAGTAATTGGCGATAGCTAGAAAAATCCAAAAGATGCATAGCATTCTGCTTTTGTGATTTTACTTGCTATTGACAAGAACGGGCGGAAGCATATTTTTTTCTTGAATTTTTGTTTCTTTTGGTTCAAGCCAAAAGATAAAGGAAATCATGGTGAGCCTAAGATTATTTATAATATTATTATGTTAAATAGAAACTTAGTTTATACCCGAATGAAGAAAATACGCAGAGTAAGCAAGTGTAATGCAAACTGAAGCGACGATAGGAGCAAATTTGCAAATACTCTTGCGTTCGTAGAAGTATAAGTTCTGTTTTTTCCTTAAAGATTATTAGAAGTTTAACGGCGCGGTGGCCAATAACGGAATGCTGTGCGGCTGTTGTTGAGGCT
>CAYWBC010000073.1:0-19705 GCA_964456285.1 uncultured Bacteroidales bacterium | reverse complement strand
CTCATTTTCATTGCTTCCTACTTTCTTGCCAAAGAAATCGTATGCTCTCAGGAACCATTCTCCATCCCATCCATGTTTTTTAATGGCTTCAACCATTTTGTCAACATGGATCTGAGCTTTTTCGGCTTCATCTTTTTTACCTGTCTGAAGACATAATTCAACATAATCACGCCCATAAACAACAAACAGACCAGCAATCATTAATGATTCTGCGGAACCTCCTGTTTGATTCTCTGTTGTTTGAAAAGATTCATTAGGATCATTCGAAAAACAATTAAGGTTCAGGCAATCGTTCCAATCGGCACGACCTATTAATGGCAGATCATGTGGTCCCAGGTTGTCAACAACATGATAGAACGAAGCCTTTAAATGTTCAAAGTGTGACTTCGCCCTGCTTTTGTCATTGTCAAATGGAACCATTTCTTCCAGGATAGTATAATCACCGGTTTCTTTTATATAGGCAGTTGTTGAAAGAATAAGCCATAGAGGATCATCGTTAAAATTTCCGCCAATAGCATCATTCCCTCTTTTTGTCAGTGGTTGATATTGATGATAGGCACCTCCGTCTTCGAATTGTGTTGAAGCGATATCAATGATTCGTTCTCTTGCTCTTTCAGGTATCTGATGCACGAAGCCGATAAGGTCCTGGTTTGAATCCCGGAAACCCATTCCCCGTCCAATGCCAACTTCAAAGAATGAAGCTGAGCGGGACATGTTAAAGGTAACCATACATTGGTACTGGTTCCAGATATTTACCATTCTGTTCAGTTTTTCGTCTCCGCTCTCGAGGGAAAATATACTAAGCAGGTTATCCCAATATTTTGAAAGATCATTAAGAGCTTTTGTTACTTTTTCCGGAGTATCAAAAGCTTCAATTAGCTCTTTTGCTTTTGTTTTATTGATTACTCCCTTGCTTTCCCACTTCTGCTCATCCACATTTTCAACATATCCTAAAAGATAAACATACTCCTTCGACTCTCCAGGCTGCAACTCTACCTCAATACAATGAGACGCTATTGGCGACCAGCCATGGGCTATGCTATTTTTTGATTTTCCTTCCGCTACAACGTCGGGATTTGAAAACTCGTTGTACAAACCTATGAATGATTCACGATCGGTATCGTATCCCTGGATAGGTGCATTTACATGGTAGAAAGCATAGTGATTGCGTCGTTCTTTGTATTCAGTTTTATGGTAGAGTGTAGATCCGTGAATTTCAACTTCACCGGTTGACAGATTTCTTTGAAGGTTATTTTGATCATCCTCAGCATTCCATAAGCACCATTCGGTAAGTGAAAAAAGCTTTATTTTTTTCACCTTACTGCCCTTATTGGTGAGTTTCAGTTTTTGAACCTCACACCATGATTTTAAGGGCACAAAGAAAATTACTTCGGCTTCAATTCCATTTTTTTCACCCAGGATGGAAGTATAGCTTAACCCGTGCCTACACTCGTATTTGTCAAGCTCTGTTTTTACAGGTTTCCAACCCGGAGACCAAATGGTATTTCCATCATTAATATAAAAATACCTACCACCATTATCCATAGGTACATTATTGTACCTGTATCTGTTTAAGCGACGGAATTTTGCATCCTTATAGAAACTATAGCCACCGGCAGTGTTAGAAATCAGGGAGAAAAAATCTTCGTTACCTAAATAATTTATCCAGGGAAAGGGTGTTTGTGGGTTTGTTATTACATATTCTCTTCTCTCATCATCAAAAAATCCATACTTCATTATTCTTCTACCTTTTTAACATTTATACATTAGAAAACTATACTATTAATTCACCTTTATCCCTTAACTGGGAAGCAATAATATTATTGTAATATTAAATAATCTTTTCGAGTATTGGTTTCATTGCTAATTTTATATCACGCAAAGCCAAACGCATATGTGTTTCAATTGTCTTTTCAGAAATTGATAGTTTTTTTGCAATTTCTTTATATGACTGACCCTGCATTCGACTTAATTTAAATATTTCCTGACGTTTCTGAGGTAGTATGGCGATTGCTTTATTCAGTAATTCCATCAAATCTTTATAAATGATTTCATCTTCAAGATTTTGCATGTTCTTTTGCAGGTAGTTAATGATATAAGTGCAGTACGCCTGGTGATTTATTTTTTTCCGATTATCATTAAAAATTGTATTTCTTGTTGTTGTTAAGATGTATCCGCTAAATGACATATCGGGATCTATATTGAGTCTGCTTTCCCAAATTTTTGTAAAAACTTCCTGAACAATTTCTTCTGTTTCTGATTCATCTTTTAGGTAACGAATGGCAAAGTAGTAGACCCGTTTAACATAGTTATAATAGATTTTCTCGAATGCCTCAGCATCTCCTTCAATGAGTCTGATAATCAACTCTTTTTCTTCCTGTTTACTGATAGGATTCAAGGGGTAGTTTTACTTTGTGCGCCTAAAATAAAAAAAAATTAGCAGATTGCATGCAATGCACTGATATTCCGAAATTATAATATTGACCTAAATCGAAAAAAAGTACTTGAATATTCAATTGCAGAGGAACTATTCTCTGAAATCCGCTGAAGGCATTTCTAAATAGATTTATACGTATTTCTGATGGCTAGAGCGGAAATCAATACCTCTATAAATAAAAAATCTTGGCTAAATTCTTTTTTGTGCCCTCATAAGTTGATCCGTTGAGCTTAAGCTCTGATTTTTCTTCAATTAAATACATCGTTTCAGTATTTCTAATATCCAGTTCATCAATATTCATTTTTGCCGGGCCATAAACTGATTTTTTAGTGAAAACTATCAAACCATAATTGCACTTATCAATTAAAACAAATTTGCCCTGAATCATGCTGTTATCTTTTGAGGCAAGACCAACATTTGCATTTTGCACAGAGATATTCTCAATATACAGGTTTGAGTTTTCTCCTGCGCTAATTCCTTTGTCTCCTGTTGAAAGGATATTACAGTTTATAATTTTAACTTCACTGCCGGAAAAGTCAATGGCATCATTTCCAATATCCCTGAATTCTGAGTTTAGAAGTTCTCCCTTACTAAAATCTGAATCGAATGCATCAGCGTAAATATTATCAAAAACGCATCGATTCATCACAAATTCAGAATTAATAATATTCAATGCATCTTCACATCTGTTATTGATAAATGAAACATTGTTTAATTCAATCCTGGTATCATAAATATTAACAGCGCCTGTCAGGGTCCAGCCTTTTAGGCTAAGCGTATTCAATTGGTCAAAAACCACATGATTTAAAATGCTTTTTTGTTGAGCCTGCATTATACTAAAGCCCATGGCTGTTCCGTCTGAAGAGCTAACAACAACAGGTGAATTTGAATTTCCTTTCATTTGAACAGGTGAATATGTAATAAAAGCGGCATGATTTATCAGATTAAGCTTTGCTCCTGACTGAAATATCACTTGATATCCTTCAGGGATCATAACAGTTTGTGACAGACTATGACTTCCATTAGAAAAGATAATATTTTTACCCTGTACAAAGCCCTTGCTTTTTAAATAAGCCATACCCTTATTCATAATAGATTTTAGGGAAATACTATCAGAAGGCCTTTTCCAGGGAAATACAGTTGCTTTATGCTCTTCAATCGTATCAATATTTGTTTCGAATTTTAGTACTTTAATTTTGAGGAGATCTTTTATTTCCGTTGTTAAAGCGTAAGTTTCAAAAGCAGCCATGGAGATATTTTTTTCCAAACCAATCTGCTGTTCATCATTAAGTATGTATCCTGTTAATTCAATTGCTTGATTAAAATAATTTACAACAGTTAATTCAATATTTCCATTTGAAGGATTAACTTCTGAATACACTTTCACCAAATAGCCGGGGATCTCATAATTGTATTCGTAGTCATTTTCTGAATCTGGCTTGTATTTTATCTGATCATCACGAAGCGTATCCTTAATAAATATTGCATAATCATCGAGTTCTCTTCTTATTTTTTCAATTCTCTGTTCATAAAATTTCTCGAATTTATAATAAGGGAATTCTTTTTGAATCATGGGTTCAAATTCCATTACTTCATCTAAAGTTGGTTTTATCAGATTAGAAAAATTCTGAGAATAGTAATTCAAGTAATCAAGGTATTTTGTCACAAATATTTTATCTTCAAATAATCCGATCAGGCCTTTCCAAGATATCTGACATTGTTCTTCTTCATAAATATATTTTCCAATAAATAAAGTTTCAATCTTAACAGATCCCATATAATTATCAAATGCAATTGGCTCCAGTTTCATCGAAACGGGATTGTAATAAAAACGCTGGTTGTGCCAGTGAATCCCATGATAACCTACCATAATATCCATGATAGCCATGTATTTTGCTAATTTGTCGATATCGAAGATTTCTGAAGCTGGTTTTAGGGCATAGCGAAATTGATACATTAGGTCCTGGGCAATGAGAAACTGGTCGAGCAAGTATTTGTTGCTGGCTACCTTATTTTCTTGAAAAGGGACAATTGACGAGGCTTCAAAATATGGTATATTGCTGCTGATAATGCTATTATATTTTAGTCTGTAATTAAACCACAACTCATCTTCAGAGAACTTAACTATTATCCCTTCCCTGCGATCGAGAGATTCATACAGTTCTTTTCTGAAATGTTCCTCATAGGCGTAAATTCCAATATTTTTGCCATTTAGAATTACTGGCACAAATCCGTATCTTGTGGCTAACAAATCATTTTGCCGACAGAAATCATGCAAAAGTTTTTCATCAAGAAAATCACGAGCCAGGGGAGAATGCAAAGAAAAGGTATTCATTTGCTTCCAGCTGTATTTACTTTTTAACTTCACCCTAAATGACCATTTTTCCCCTATCAAATGATTAAAATAGTCTCCCTTAAATCGAATTTTACCTTTTAATGTGTCCTTACCAAATACAATTTTGGCTTTTACATAACTATCGTCGGCTGTTTCAAGAATTCCATTATTGTAAGCCCTCAATCTTATTTGTCTTAGATTTTTTATATCAATTGAGTCAATGAAAATCTGAAGGGGCTCTTCTTTAAATTCAGGGTAAGTTCTTGTTGGAGAAATAACAACTTTGAGATTATCAAAAAATACACTATCCCCACCATTGTTCCATACATATATTAATAATTTTTCAAATTCAATGATGGGTGGTAAATAGAAATTAAGATTAATTTTATACCACCCGTTACTATCTGTCACTGATTTGTTTTGTTTTTCATAAAAATCATTTTTAACGCCATCGGCTACAAGAATTCCATAACCATATTCACCCTTGCACCATACTGATATATGATAATACTGATCTGGAACGAGTTCGTTAATTTCTAATGTAAAGCCGTAAGGTTTTTCTTTTGTGGTCAGAATAGAATAATTACCTGATAATGAAGTGATATCACTTCTCTGATCTGCACCATTCAACAAGTAATTTTTATCAGAACTGAGGAATTTATTTTTTTTTACATGCTCTGCATTACAGCTTATTACTTTTTGAATTTGTTCCTGACTTTTCCTTCGTCCACAGCTTGTGAATAGAATTATGATAAAAAATATATAGAATATTCGCATGCAGGCTCCAGGTTTTAAGTTACAAAGCGTGCAAATTTAATCAATATATCTGGTATTGATACAAGCAATTAAAATCAATCGAATTCAGCAACATTTCATTTTTTATGTTGAAACATCCAATTGTAGATCGATGCATCAAGAGGCTCAACTGTAGAGGTTAAATACAAAGCTTACCTGACAAACAATCAGGTTTTTGGTCAGACAACAGACGATGAAACTGTAGAGTTTCTTCTATCTGATTTAATAACAGGATGGAAGATCGGTATTCCTTTGCTTCAGAAAGGAGGGATTGAGATACTCTACTTACCTTCTTCTTTGGGTTATGGTTCCCGCGTTAAGGGAAGTATTCCTGCCAATTCTGTTCTCATTTTTGAGATTGAGTTGGTTAATTTTTATTAGAACTATGAACTTATTTAAATCAACCTTAGATTGATAGATATATAAGTGTAGCTTTGAAATTGATTTATTAAAAGCAGAGTATAATTGACTCGCTCTCGCTCTACACTCTCAAAGTGATTTATAAGAAACTGATTTGTTGTATTGCTTACTTTTCTTAAAACCTCTAAGCTTTCGAAATCAAACATACCCCGGGTATTATGAATTAGAACCTTACTTTTTCATTCCCTTCTGCTCATTATTCATATGAACTTTGGTAAATATTTCACATTGATAAAGTGTGAGTGTGAGAGATGAGAAACAGAGTAAGCGTGTTTCGCTCTCGCTCTACACACTCACTCTGCTTAAGTCAGCTCTTGTTATACTTAAGATCCAAAGCGAAAAGATTGAAAGTGTGAGTTTGAGTGTGAGAGATGAGAAACAGAGTAAGTGTGTCTCGCTCTCGCTCTACACACTCACTCTGTTTTTGTGGAGCTGCCGGGGGGTCTGACAAAGTGTTTCTAACTCATTCTTCGTAAGAATTACTAATCTGGTGCAGACTTTTCCTCTCTATGCTTTTAAAAAAACTTGTACTCTTTCTAAATCTGTAATTACATTCAAATATCAATCTTCAGGATTAATCATACGATCTTTTGTTTTAAATATTTTACTAAACAGTTCAGATTTTGTTCCATCAAAATATGAACCTGGATTCTCTGAGCTTTCAATGGCAATATTTAAGGAATCGGTATAATAACCAGATATTTTTACAGGAGCAGTCCGATTCTCAACCTCAATAGTTACAGTATGTGATGGTGTACCGAGGGGCTTGCTGTTTTCCGAGAGAAAATTTCCGCTTCTCAGATTGCTTATGCTTGAAATGTAGTTGGCTATTGATGTGCTGTCTGCGTTTAAGCCATCTAACATCCATGTACTGTCTCGTTTTATTAAATCAAAATTATCATTTGGTTGAGAGAATGAGATTCGGTCAATTTTGTTTTTATCAATATTAGAAATTGTACGATCTCTAAATTGACTTGCCGAGCGATTAAAGGTCATGCTTAAAAATCCGTCTACAGCATAAATATCCTTCTCTTTTGCAAGCCTAACAAAGCTTTCCATGGTTCCCTGTTGCCTTTGCATATAAGGGTTTCCGTTCTGAGGTGGCTGCTTATATGAGAATTTTCCAATATAAATATCTGCTAATGTTTTCTTTTCCTTGAGTACTTTCACTCTTGTTCCAAGAGAATCAGTTACTTCAAATTCTTTCCACTTCTCTTTGCCTTTGGCTGCTAACCTCTTAGCCTTTAAAGAAGAAATTGTAACCAACATGTTTTTTACCTGATTGGCATCTGCATTGTATGTTCCATTTTGGTCAGTTACCAACCACTTTCCATTTTTCTTTTCCAGACTAATAATTTCTTCCTCAGACTTTGGAAAAATAGATAATGAAGTAACTTCTGCTGTATCAAACTCAGTAAGATTACTTTTAAATGAACGGTTTTTCTTATTGTTCTTTCCAGGTAGGGATATTAAAACAATTCCTAAAAGAACTACAAAAATTATTAATAAATGTTTTGGTTTTAATTTATTAAACATAGCCTTCCTCCCTTCTTTTATAGCGTATTATTCGATTATGTTGCATTCGGAAAATACCATATCCGACAGCTAATAAAATTGGCAATAAGAAATTCAGGTATTTCAAAAACGCCTTCTTACTATCCTCCATCTCTTTAATCGGACGAGCTGTTGCTCCTTGTGTGCGAAGTTCAATCAAACCAGTGTCGTCCGACAACCAATCAATGGCATTTGTAAGTAAACCTACATTATCAGGATTAATTTGTTGATTTTGGTTTTCTGACAAAGGAAAGTCGGCATCTCCAATGACAACCATTTTAGCAGGTGAACCAGCAATTGGACCTTCTATTGCCGCCGCAAGTACAAGTTGTCCTGTCTTGAAGTCATTCTTATTCCATTGATAGCCCAGATCAATATAGGTTGTAGCTGGTTTTGTTGTGGTAAGCTCAGAGCTTTTCGCAATGGGCATAAAAGTAATCGAAGTGTCGCCGGAAAAATCGATTGAACTCACGAAATTAAAAATTACCTGCTCTAATCCACTTGATACAGGATGATCACCAAAATTTATTACTTGCGGGATATAAGGGAACAATAAAGGTTGTTGAACAGTAAAGGGGCCCTGTTGTCTTGTCACCATAACAGTTACAGCATTTGCATCTAATACAAAGTTATTATTTACATGAATCCCAAATTGATCCAGCCATGATTCTAAACCCGTAGAAATAGATTTACCCATGTTATAACCATTATTTAAGTCGGCATCAACCCTGTTTATGGCCACAAGTAGATTTCCTCCCCTGGCAACAAACTGAGTTAATTGAGTCAATTGGTTTTCAGGAATAGAATCTGTTGGTCCTAAAATGACCAATGTGTTATATTTATTTAAATTCAAAGTTGAGTCTGAAAGCGAGACTTCCTCAACAGAATACAAAACCAGGATATCCTGCATTGCCTGACGAAGGTTGTTAATTCCTTTTTCTCCATGGCCTGTAAGAAATCCAATAATAGGTTTATCTACAATCGATAACTTTTTTATATTACTGGTTAAGCTATATTCCATTCCGCTGGTAGATTGAATTACAGGAATAATCTCTTTTTCATCTCCCATTTCAATTACTGCTCCCATGTATGCGATTTGAGCCTTTAATTGATCTTTTTCGCGAACCTGAACCTGCATTTGCATTATTCCATCCTGCTGAGCCAAGCTTTCACCATCTTCTTCTTTAAGTGGATCGATAAATTCGTAAACTACCATTCCTTTAGATTTCTGAGTATACTCTGTTAATATATCTCGGAAATCTCTTCGAATGTTGTCTAATTGAGGTGGAAGGTTACCGGAAAAATAGGCTTTTATTGTAACAGGCTCTGTGAGGTTATCCAAAATATCTTCAGTTGCTTTGCTAAGTGTATATCTCTTATCTTCAGTAAAATCTAATCGGAAGAAGTATTTTGCGGCCAGTATATTGATCAGGATTAATATACCTATAGAAAGCAAAAGTATTGTCGTAAGTTTTTTTCTTGATTTCATGCGCTTAGAATTTGATTTTAGTTACCAAATAGAGCTTCCATATTTCTTTAATAAGCCTTTTCATTGAGTTTCTGCTTGAATGTATCATCTCGTATAAATTTTCTATTTGTCGCTTAAATTTCTTGTTGCTAGAGACGATTCGGCCCCAAATAATCCAAGGAAAATTATGGTAAGAAAGAAAACAATGTCCTTCGAATCCACAACGCCTCTGATTATGGAATGATAATGTGTTGATATGCTTAACCAGTTTATTGCATTACCAAGAATGCCTGAAAAGTTTTGAGCAATCATTCCAAAAATCAAGTGGAAAAAGATACCTATTAACAAAGCCAATAAAAATGATACAATCTGATTATTTGACAGACTGCTGGCAAAAATTCCAATACTAATGTAGGCTGAACTCATTAAAATTAATCCCAAGTAGCCGGTCCACACAGCTCCATGGTCAATTGGACCCAGAGTAGAAATTGAAATGTAGTAAGGTATTGTTAATGCGAGTGAAATACCAATTAGAACTAATACAGATAAGAATTTGCCTGTTACAAATTGCCAGTCAGAAACCGGTTTTGTAAGGACTAATTCAATGGTTCCTGTATTTTTTTCTTCGGCTATAAGTTTCATTGTTAAAGCTGGGATAAAGAAGAATAATGTCCAGTACGATACCCCAAAGAAGGTTGCCATACTTGCTTCTCCTCTCAAGAAAACATCACTTCCATATAGCCAGGTAAAAAAACCTGTAAAGCCAAGGAAGGCAATGATCATTATATAAGCCAATAAAGAATCGAAAAAGGAATTCAACTCACGTTTGGCTATAATCCAAATTTTATTCATAAGTATAATTTTCTATTAATTATTAGTTAGTTCACGAAAAACGTCTTCAAGTTTTGTTTCGGTGGGTGTAAGTTCAGTGAGATACCAACCTTTATCAACACACATTTTAAACAAATCTCTTTTAGATGATTGTCCTACTTTACTTTGTATTTCAAATGTTCTTTCACTTTTAGAAATAAAATCAACTAACTCAACCGATTCTAAGTTTTGTAAGGTTTTAAATACTTCATTGATTTCACCCTCTTCAATTCCAACTTTTAGAATTTCTTTTCCCTGGGCTTTTTTTCGAAGATCGACAGGCGTTCCATCGGCAACAATTTTACCTTTGTTTATTATCAGAATTCTGTCGCAGGTAGCTTCAATCTCAGCCAAAATATGGGAACTTAAAAGAACTGTTTTTTCTTTTCCAATTTTTCGAATCAATTCACGAATCTCTATAATTTGGTTTGGATCCAATCCGGAAGTTGGCTCGTCGAGTACAAGAACTTCAGGATCATGAATAAGTGCTTGGGCAAGACCTACACGTTGTTTGTATCCTCTTGATAATTCACCTATCTTTTTATGTTTTTCACCTTCCAGTCCACATATAATGACCATTTCGCGAATGCGATTATTAATCTTACTTTTCTCAATATTGTGTAATTCTGCAATAAACTTCAAATAATTAATTACAGGCATATCCAAATAAAGCGGATTCGATTCTGGCAGGTAACCAATATTCATTTTTATTTCTTCTGGTTTATCCTTAATGGACATACCTCCCACTTTTATGTCGCCTTCATTTGGTGACAAATAGCAAGCGATAGCCCTCATTGTTGTGGATTTTCCAGCACCGTTTGGTCCCAAAAACCCAAGAATTTCTCCGGGTTTTACTTTAAAAGAAACTTCATCTACAGCTTTTTGTTGACCATAACGTTTTGTAATGTTTTCAACGATTATATCCATTACTATATAAATTAGTTTTTTATTATTTAGCACGTATCTCTTTCTTCATAAATAAGATGAAGGACAGAACAAAGCAGATTATTGTGTATGCGACTAATCCCCAAATATTGAGGCCAGATAAGCATAAAACTCTTGCCAACAGGAGGTGAACCTGGTATTGCTACCAGAACCTGTTGTTGTGTTAATGGCCCTTGACTTCTCAATGAAGGCGCAAGTATACTGGTTGTTAAATCGCTAATCAATTCGCTTGAAGAAATTCTTAAAATACTAAGCTTAAGTTTTTCGCCAAAAAAGGAAAGATTTCTTCCTAAGGGAACTAATATTCTGAATATTATATCAACCATCATGTTATAGAAAACTGAAAAGATTTATTCTTGTTTTTACAATTTTTTTTCGCAGTCGAATTATTAATAGCATCAATCCTATAGTATAGTTATTCGCCTGAGGATTTGAAGTTTTTGTGTTTGTTGTGGATAATTCAATTTGGTCCAATGCGAATGCATTTAGGTTGAAAATCGTTTATCCAAATAATAGAAGATAGAAGCGTACAAATAACAAGTGTTCGTGTTATCATAATTATCTCTCCTTTTACCTTAAAGTTGAATGAATGGCCAAAAGTAAAATCCAATTATTTTTTTTGCAATACCTGAGATTACTGATATCGTCTTATTGTCATATTAATTTACAAATAAGTTCCAGATTTACAATGAATTACAGACGATTGTTAAAATTTCTAAAAAATGGTTAATGTTACTTAAAACGAATATCAGGAGTGAAGATTCAAATAGCTTGATATATGTTTGAGAAACCAAAAAGGATGATCAGCTGCAGGAAACCGTTGAAATAGTTTGAATGAATAAAGCTCGCTGATCAAAATTAAGTTTGGGTTACGATCATCTTCACTGGAGCTTAGATGGTTAGAAGGGACAAAACATTTCAGAGTATTTGTTTTTCACTGTTGCTCAAAACTCAGACGGATTTAGGATTGTGAATTGCATTGATAAAGTGTGAATGTGAGTGTGAGTGTTGAGAATCAGAGTAAGCGTGTCTCGCTCTCGCTCTACACACTCACTCTGTTTTTGTGGAGCTGCCGGGGGTCGAACCCGGGTCCAAACAAGCAACCCATAAGCTTTCTACATGCTTATTCTGTTATTGGTTTTCGATTTAAGTCCGGCAACAGACAGCCTAACTTAAACTTATCCCCTTAAGTTTCGCCTGGTATTAAGGGAGTCAACCAGACTATCCCTGACTCACGTGTGCCTCTTGATCCAAAACCGCAAGGAAAGGTTTTGGAGAAACAGCTCGTTCCGATTACCTAGAACCAGAAAATGCATAATCTACTAAACTTCGATTAAGCAGCGAGCGCAAAGTTAGATTCGCCAACTATAAATGTTGCACTACCTTTTAGCGGGATAAGGTGCATTGCCCGGCATGCTTACTTAACAATTGACTTGCTGTCAAAGCCAAAATCAGCCCCATACAGAAATGCAAATTTACTAATTCTTTATAGGAATAGATCGAATTACATGCTTAATTTAGCAGATGACATTCAATAATTGATCTATGCAAATTGGGATTTTAAAAGAAACAAAAATACCTGCTGATAGAAGAGTAAGCCTGACGCCTGAGCAGATTAGGGGATTGATGGACCAATACCCTAAACATCATTTTTTTGTGCAGTCCTCTAAAGATAGGGCTTTCACTGACAAGGAGTATCAGGCTTTGGGTATTGAAGTTGTTGAAGAAATTGAGCATTGTGATATTTTACTGGGAGTAAAAGAAGTCAGCTTGGAAAATCTTATTCCCGGGAAGACATTTCTTTTTTTTTCTCATACTGCAAAAGAACAGCTTTACAATCAGAAATTGCTAAAAAGATCTGCTGAACTGGGTATAACTCTCGTTGATTATGAATACTTGAAGATGGATTCGCTCAGAGTTATTGCCTTTGGCTATTGGGCTGGTATTGTTGGAGCTTATAATACTTTACTGGGTTATGGGGAATTGACAAGATCTTACAAATTGAAGCCGGCACAAAAATGTCATGATTTAGATGAGGTAAAAGCAGAATTAGATAAGGTATCCTTCTCAGATCCTATCCGAATAGTATTGACCGGAGAGGGCAGGGTGGCATCTGGTGCAATTGAAATTCTTGAGAAAGCAGGTGTTAAGAGGGTTGAACCAGATAGATTTCTTAATGTCAATGACGAAAATGTCTATTGTCAAATTGGACCCCAACACTATACACAGCATAAAAAAGATCAGGTTTTTGATTTTAATGTCTTTATGAAACACCCGCAAGATTATTATTCGACTTTCTTTCCATATGCAACAAAAGCTAATGTTTTTATTGCCTGTCATTTTTGGGACAATCGTTCTCCTGTGTTTTTAACCCGGGAACAGATGTCAGACCCTGAATTTGGAATAAAACTCATTGCAGATATAAGTTGTGATGTAAATGGTCCGATTCCCTCTACTGTGCGTGCATCGACCATTGAATCACCTTTCTATGGATTTGATGTTCTGGAAGAAAAAGAAGTTAGAGCATTTCTTAAAAATACTCTGACAGTGATGGCCGTTGATAATTTGCCCGGAGAATTGCCGCGAAATTCTTCCTATGATTTTGGAGAAAAACTGGCCCATATTGTATTGCCTGAACTTCTGTCCGGCAAAAGGTCAAAAATGATCGAGGGGGCTACCATTTTAAAGAACGGAAAACTTACAGAGGGATTTGCCTATTTGAGCGACTATCTAAACGGATAGCAACTCATCAATTGTCTTTGCAGGATTTTCGGATTTAAAAACAGTGGTGCCGGCAACAAGGATATTGACCCCAACATCATACAATTGTTTTGCATTGTCCATTATCACACCACCATCTACCTGAATGAGTGCATCTGAATTAGACTTCTCTATCATCTCCTTAAGTTCCCCGACTTTCCTGTAGGTGGTTTCAATAAATTTCTGACCACCAAAACCGGGATTAACACTCATGATAAGTACAAAATCCAAATCATGAATTACGTCTGATAAGGCAGAAATTGGAGTATTCGGATTTAAAGAAACTCCAGCTTTTACTCCATTCTCTTTAATTTGAAATATCCCATGTTGTAAATCTCTGCAAGCTTCCTGGTGTATGGTCAGTATATCAATACCTAAGTTACAGAATCTATCAATGTACTTGGCAGGTTCAACAATCATTAAATGAACATCCAGAGGCTTTTCTGCAATTTTTGAAATGGATTCAATTACAGGAATACCAAAAGATATATTGGGTACGAAAACTCCATCCATAACATCGCAATGAATCCAACTGGCATTGCTGTTGTTTATTATTTCAATTTCTCTCTCCAGGTTATTAAAATCTGCTGCTAGTATGGATGGTGAAACGTGTCTGTTCATTGATTGCAAATACAAATTCTTAGCAAAAATAGGTTAATTCCTTAAACCAGAAAGAAAAATGTGGATTCAAAATAAATAATATATGAAGATTGATTTCTAACCCAAATAGGCTTTCAGGTTTTTACAGCGAGTTGCATTCTTTAGTCTTTTAATAGCTTTTTCTTTGATCTGGCGAACTCTTTCACGCGTAAGATTGAATTCTTCACCTATTTCTTCCAGGGTATGAGGATGTTTGCCATTCAATCCAAAATACAAACGTATAATATTGGCTTCCCGGTAGGTAAGCGTCGATAAAGCCCTTTCAATTTCCTTTCTCAGGGAATCGTTCAATAAGCCTTTGTCTGGAGGCGGAGCATCTTTACTCAGCAAAACATCATACATATTTCCATCTTCTTCCTGGGTGATAGGAGCATCCATGGATACGTGCCTTCCGGAGCTTTTCAGAGATTCTTTTACTTCTTCAGGGGCTATTTCCAATGCCTGGGCAATTTCATTTACTGAAGGTTCTCTTTCAAATTTTTGTTCCAGATCGGCAAATGTTCTGTTGATTTTATTAATAGACCCTATTTTATTCAGAGGCAGTCTCACTATTCTTGCCTGTTCAGCAAGGGCTTGCAGTATAGATTGTCTGATCCACCATACAGCATAAGAAATAAATTTAAAGCCACGGGTTTCATCAAATCGCTGTGCTGCCTTAATTAAGCCAAGATTTCCTTCATTTATCAGATCCGGAAGACTTAAACCCTGATTTTGGTACTGTTTTGATACGGAAACAACAAATCGCAGGTTTGCCCTGATCAATTTGTTCAATGCCAACTGATCTCCTTTTTTTATAAGTCGTGCAAGCGTAACTTCCTCTTCAGCATTGATCAACTCTTCTTTTCCAATTTCATGAAGGTATTTATCCAGGGAGGGGGTATCCCGGTTAGTAACCTGTTTAATGATCTTGAGTTGTCTCATGATGAGAGGGTTATTTTGTAAGGATTATTTCCGTACTAAATTTTAAACAGGGAATTTTTCCATCAACAACTACAAAGTCATACGAATATTAAGGTTTGTTTGTTACCCTGAATAAACTTTTAAAAATAGTAAAAAATAACTATCTTTTATTTCCATGTAAATTAATTTCAATAATATTTTGGATATTATAAGTAAATACTTATTATTGCAGTGATTTTCCTACTTTTTGAAAGTCCAAAGATCAAAACACAACTCCTTTTTGAAAATATCTTTACCGTTAGTTAAGAATTGAAATTGACACAATAAGTTCCTATTATATCTATGTACGACATTCTTGAGTTAAACAAAAAGCTGGTCTCTGAATTAAAAGAGATCGCAAAAGAATTAAAAATTAAAAGAATTGAAACGCTTCGCAAGCAGGATTTAATTTATAAAATCCTTGACCAGCAAGCGATATCAGCCACTGGCGATAAAAAAGTCAGCAAGGAAAAAAAGGGTGATGAACCATCACCTCCCACACGTCTTCCTCATTTACCAAGAGATAATGATTCCAAGAAATTTGTCAGAGGCAATCAGGGTGATAAAAAGATGCGATCACGTCGTAAACGTGTTGATAAACTTCCCGGAGGTCCAGATTCTGACAGAATTGATGCAGCAGTAGCTGAAGTTGAAGCAAAGATGAAAAATGATACTCCACCTGCCATGCCTGCCTATCCTGAAAGAAACGATAAGAAGGATCATCAGGAAGAAAGGAGAGAACCTGTTCAGAACTCACAGCAGGACAGATCAAAGACAATTACCACTCAGAGCGATATAAAGATAAAATTTGCCGATGAAAGAAAACCTGATAAATCAGTTGATTTTGACGGTGTTATCAGTAATTCAGGGGTACTGGAGATAATGCCTGACGGATACGGATTTTTAAGATCAGCAGATTACAACTACCTGAATTCACCTGATGATATTTATGTTTCGCAATCACAGATTAAATTATTTGGACTGAAAACAGGCGATACAGTACAAGGCACAATCAGACCTCCAAAAGAAGGTGAAAAATACTTTCCTTTAATAAAAGTGGAAGAAATAAATGGTCGTGATCCTGTATTTATTCGTGACAGGGTACCATTCGATTATTTAACGCCTTTATTTCCAAATGAAAAATATACATTAATCAGGCAAGGTGAGCCTGGTGGCATGTCAGTAAGAGTAATAGATATGTTTGCCCCTATTGGTAAGGGACAGAGAGGATTGATCGTTGCTCAACCTAAAACAGGGAAAACAGTTCTTTTGCAAGACATAGCAAATGCAATTGCTTCCAATCATCCGGAAGCATACTTAATTATTTTATTGGTTGATGAAAGACCTGAAGAGGTGACGGATATGGCCAGGAATGTTAGAGCAGAAGTAGTTTCTTCAACTTTTGATGAACCTGCCGAGCGTCATGTTAGAGTTTCCAATATTGTTCTTGAGAAAGCGAAGAGGATGGTTGAGTGTGGGCATGATGTAATTATTTTGCTTGATTCTATTACCCGATTGGCAAGAGCCTACAATACGGTTGCTCCAGCTTCCGGGAAAGTATTATCGGGCGGAGTTGATGCAAATGCTCTTCATAAGCCCAAAAGATTCTTTGGTGCTGCCAGGAATATTGAAAACGGAGGGTCGCTGACCATTATCGCAACAGCATTAACTGAAACAGGTTCAAAAATGGATGAGGTGATCTTTGAAGAATTTAAAGGTACAGGCAATATGGAGCTTCAGCTTGATCGTAAGCTTTCAAACAGAAGAATTTATCCTTCAGTTGATATTACAGCTTCAAGTACACGTAGAGAAGATCTCTTATTAAATAAAACTCTTCTTAACAAAATCTGGATACTTAGAAAATACCTTACCGATATGAATCCTGTTGAGGCTATGGAGTTTTTGCGTGATCGACTTGCAAAAACTGAGAGCAATGAAGAGTTTTTAGTTTCTATGAATGGAGAATAAATGAATTTCAATGAAAATAGAGAGGGTGTTTCTTAAAATTGAGAACACCCTTTTTTGATTTACTGATTGGCTTATTTGAAATCAAAATGAATAAGCTTTAAAAGCTCCTACAAGGGTATTGAAAAATGACTATTTTATTAATTTTGTAGACTTATTTCCAGAAGATTAGTTAAAGTATTAAAAATAAGCGTATTAGTATGGCCGAGAAAAATTTTATCACATGTGACGGGAATTATGCAGCTTCGCATATTGCATATATGTTTAGCGAAGTAGCTGCCATTTATCCTATAACCCCATCGTCCACCATGGCAGAATATATTGATGAGTGGTCGGCAAATGGATTGAAGAATATTTTTGGTGAAGTAGTTAAGGTTAGCGAGATGCAATCGGAGGGCGGCGCTTCAGGTGCTTTTCATGGTTCATTGCAATCAGGAGCTCTTACATCAACCTTCACCGCTTCGCAGGGTTTACTTTTAATGATACCGAATATGTACAAAATTGCTGGTGAGCTTTTGCCAGGAGTTTTTCATGTTTCGGCACGTAGTTTAGCTGCTCAGGCTCTCTCTATTTTTGGGGATCACAGCGATGTAATGAGCACCAGGCAAACAGGTTTTGCTATGCTTGCATCAGGCAGTGTACAGGAAATTATGGATATAGCAGCAGTTGCCCATCTAACCGCAATTAAATCACGTGTGCCATTTCTTCAATTTTTCGATGGTTTCCGTACTTCTCATGAAATACAAAAGGTGGAAGCTCCCACCACCGAGCAGATGGCAAAATTAGTTGATTACAAAGCACTTCAGGAGTTTAGACTCAGGGCATTGAATCCTGAAAATCCTGTAACAAGAGGTACTGCTCAAAATCCTGATATCTACTTCCAATCAAGAGAAGCTGCTAATAAATTTTATGATGCAGTTCCTGATATGGTTGAGGATTACATGAAGGAAATCACCAAACTAACAGGACGCGAATACCACCCATTTACATATTATGGTGATCCACAGGCTGAAAACATCATTGTTGCCATGGGATCTGTTACCAGTACAATTAAAGAAGCTATTGATTATTTGGCCAAACAAGGAAAAAAAGTTGGATTGGTTAATGTACATCTATATAGACCTTTCTCTACCAAATACCTTATGAAGGTGATGCCAAAATCAGTGAAACGAATTGCTGTTCTTGACAGAACTAAAGAACCTGGAGCAAATGGAGAACCACTTTATCTTGATATGTGTGAGAATTTTTATGGCAAAGAGAATGCTCCACTGATTGTTGGCGGAAGGTACGGATTGAGCTCAAAAGATACCACTCCTGTTCAGATCATGACTGTTTATGAGAATCTTGAGCAGAAGGAACCAAAAAACAGATTTACCCTGGGTATAGTTGATGATGTTACTTTCACTTCTCTGCCAATGAAGGAAGAGATTAGCCTTGATCATGAAGGTACTTTCGAGGCTAAATTCTACGGACTGGGATCTGACGGTACTGTGGGTGCCAACAAAAATTCCATTAAAATCATTGGAGATACAACTGAAAAATATGCGCAGGCATATTTTGCATATGATTCAAAAAAATCAGGAGGTATTACTACTTCACATCTGCGTTTTGGCGATGATCCTATTCGCTCAGCATATCTTGTGAATACCCCCGATTTTGTTGCATGTCATGTTCCTTCTTATCTCGATAAGTACGATATGCTAAAAGGCATAAAGAAAGGAGGAACATTTCTTCTGAACAGTATATGGGACATAGAAGAAACAAAGAAACGTCTTCCAGATTCAATGAAGAAAACAATGGCTGAAAAAGGTCTCAACTTCTATATTATTAATGCCACAAAAATTGCTGTAGAAATTGGCCTTGGTAACCGTACCAATACCATTATGCAGTCTTCTTTTTTCAAAATTGCCAATGTAATTCCTTACGATGAGGCCGTTGAGCAAATGAAAAAAGCCATCAAGAAAACTTTTGGTAAGAAGGGTGAGGAAATTGTTCGAATGAACAACCTTGCAGTTGATCGTGGAGGCGATGTGACTAAGATTGAAATTCCTTCAGAATGGAACAAACTGGACGGAAAAATGAAAGTAGCCATAGATAAAAACGTTCCTGATTTCATAAGAGATGTGGCCATTCCTATTAACTTAATGAAAGGAGATGATCTTCCTGTTAGTGTGTTTGTTGACAGAGAAGATGGAACTTTCCCGGCAGGGACTACTGTTTATGAAAAACGAGGTATTGCTGTAAATGTACCTGAGTGGCAATCAGAAAATTGTATTCAGTGTAACCAGTGTGCATTTGTTTGTCCTCATGCTTGCATCCGACCATTCTTATTGGATGAAGCCGAGGCATCAAAAGCACCAAAAGATACTGTATTGCTTGCAGCAAAAGGGAAAGATATTGAAGGACTCAAATACCGTATTCAGGTGAGCCCGCTTGATTGTACAGGTTGTGGTGTATGCGCTGAGGTTTGTCCTTCAAAGGAAAAATCTCTGGTTATGAAAGCACTCGATTCTCAGAAGGCAGAAACTAAGAATTGGGATTACATGGTAGACAATGT
>CAYWBC010000072.1:0-19749 GCA_964456285.1 uncultured Bacteroidales bacterium | reverse complement strand
GTTTTATTGCAAGCATAGCACATTATATTGGCAGTAATATCATTGCAATTTGAATTTATCCTTTCCACCAATGTATTAAGATTAACCATATGCCCGATGTTATCCTCAGGCATTGGAACAGGATAAAGATCAGTAGTAAGCTTTTCAATCTCGCTTTTAATAAGAGCTTCATTCTCATTCACTATAGCCGTTTTAAAGCTGACACAATCAAGACTGCCGACTTCTTCTTTCTCACAAGCGAATAATGCCAGGAGCAGAATATACATAACTTTTCTTCTCATCAGGAAATGCATTTTGAAAATATAGATGAATTAGTATTCAATATGGTTGCTTCTGGGCTGTTATTTCGGGTGAAATTTTAAATAATGCCTAGCTTTGCATACCATAATGGGAAAGAAACAATATAAGTATATCTATTTTGACCTTGACAGGACTCTGTGGGATTTTATCAGAAATTCTTCAGAGGTATTAAAGGATATTATTGAAGAGTTTTCATTAAACACCTATGTGGATGATAAAGAAGAATTTATAGCAAAATACAATTTTTACAATGATCGTCTTTGGGATAAATACCGTGAAGGCAAAATCCGAAAACCTATTCTTCGCCAGGAAAGATTCCGAATGCTTCTAAAAGATTATGGTCTCAAAGACATGGAATTGGTGGAACAAATCAATCGCTATTACCTGAATACTTGTCCTGCAAAACCTTTGCTAATTAAAGATTCATTAGAATTACTAGAATATCTGCATGGCAAATACAAATTGTACATCATTTCAAATGGTTTTTACGATGTCCAGTTAACTAAAATGATTAGTTCGGGTATTTCAAAGTATTTTACTAAAACATTTACATCAGATCGTATTGGTTACGCAAAGCCACATGCTAAAATATTTGAATATGCCCTAAAGTCAGAAAATGCAAAAAAAGATGAAAGTCTGATGATAGGAGATGATTTTAAGAACGATGTTATAGGAGCCAGGAATGTTAAGATAGACCAGGTATATTTTAATCCGGGAAATAAGGAAGTAAGCGATAAGGCAACGTATGAAATTTCTGACCTTCTGGAATTAAAGAAAATACTATAATTTACTAGTTGCAGGAATTCAGAGACTATAAAAATGCTTATATCGAACTGACGTTGCCTTCTCAGAAAGGAACTTCATCTGCGAAATCAGGGTTATCGAGTAAATCGTCGTTTTTAAATTCTTTCTCCTGCTCAGTTTTGTTCATTTTTGATTCAATAGTAACTGCTTTTGCTTGCGAATTTTCATTTGCATCCAGATCAATTGGGCCAAAGTAATCATCGTCCATTTCAATAAACTTAGCATATTCGGAAACAAATTTTAGATTAACATCTCCAAGTGCTCCATTACGGTGTTTTGCAAGTATTATTTCAGCAAGACCTTTCAATGAATTTCCTTCATCGTCCTGCATGATCCCATATTTTTCCGGTCTATGAATAAACATTACCATATCTGCATCCTGCTCAATTGCTCCGGATTCCCTTAAGTCAGACAACTGAGGGCGTTTACTTCCTGTACGAATTTCAACGGATCTGTTTAACTGCGATAGAGCAATTACAGGAACATTCAATTCTTTTGCAACCCCTTTTAGCGAACGTGAAATGTTACTAACTTCCTGTTCACGATTTCCTTTAGAATCACCGGAGCCACTCATAAGCTGAAGGTAATCAATGATAATGATATCAATATCATGTTGGCGTTTCAGGCGCCTGCATTTTGCCCGGAGTTCAAATATGGAGATGGCAGGTGTATCATCGATGAAAATTTTTGCATCTTCCAGTCTTTTTATACGATAATCAAGTCGTTCCCATTCATTGTCTGAGAGATTTCCAATCCTTATTTTATCAGAAGTGATTTCTGCTTCGGAAACAATCAGCCTGTTTACAAGCTGAATGGAAGACATTTCAAGGCTGAAAATAGCTACTGACTTTCCGTGATCTACAGCCATATTTCTCGTCATTGAGAGCACAAAGGCTGTTTTACCCATTGATGGTCTGGCAGCAATAATTGCCAGATCTGAATTTTGCCAGCCACTGGTAATTCTGTCAAGTTTTGTATAGCCCGAGGGAATTCCACTCAGGTTGTCATCGCGTTTTGAAGCTTCCTGAATTAGAGTAATAGCATCCTTAACAAGCATATTCATTGGAGCCGCTTCTTTTTTAATGTGTCCCTGTGCAACATTAAAAAGTTCACTCTCGCTAAAGTCCAAAAGCAGGTCAACATCTATACCGTCATCAAATGCTTTGTTTTGAATTTCAGATGAAACCCGGATGAGTTCTCTCTGGATATATTTCTGCTGTATGATACGCGCATGAAACTCAACATGCGCAGCAGAAGCAACTCTGCTTGTCAATTGTGCAATGTAGGCAATGCCTCCAACTTCATCAAGCTGGTCTTCTTTACGAAGTTCTTCAGGCACGGTTAAAATATCTATTGCCTTTTCAGTAGCAAACAAATTTACTATTGCCTGAAATATTTTCTGATGTTCCTCTTTATAAAAACTTTCAGGCTTTAAGATATCAATTACCTCAATAATGGCATCTTTCTCCAACATTACTGCACCCAAAACGGCTTCTTCAAGATCCAGAGCCTGAGGTGGTAATTTTCCGTGTTCAAGATTTACAGGAAAAGAGGTGGAGGGTTTAGGGTTTTTCTGGGCCATTGTTCAGGGTTAATAATTGTTAGACAAAGAAATTGTTTCGATACTTTTGATAGCATAAAAATACAATGAGGAGGAAGAGTAAATATTAAATTCAGAGGATTATTATAAACATGTTTTCCCACTCAAAATTCACAGTTTGTTAATAAGTTCAGAACCTCTTTTAAATCAATATTATACCTGTTTGTACCTTTGTGAAACCATATTATATTATGATTTTATTTCCAAATGCAAAGATTAATCTGGGTCTGAGAGTTATTGAACGCCGAAGTGACGGATTTCATAATATAGAAACTTTGTTTATTCCTGTTGACTTATGTGATGTTTTAGAATTCAATAGTTCGGAGAGGCCCGGAAATACTATCAAAGTTACTGGCATATTGCCAGAGAATGATCCTGAAGATAATTTAGTGATTGGTGCATGGAAACTCATGCATGAAAAGTATAATATTCCACATCTTAATATTCATCTTCATAAGATAATACCAATTGGTGCAGGGCTTGGTGGCGGATCATCTGATGCTGCATTTATGCTAAAGGGAATCAACGATTATTTCAATTGTGGGTGTAGTATTGCAGAGTTAAAGGAAATGGCAGCCAGACTGGGTAGTGATTGTCCGTTTTTTATTGAGAATGTTCCTGCTTTAGGAACAGGCAGAGGAGAGGAACTACAAACCCTTGATTGCTCACTAAATCAATATAAAGTATTGCTTGTTAATCCTGGAATACACATTAGCAGCAAGGAAGCTTATAGTGGTGTAACACCCGGAAAACAAACTCAGTCATTGAAAGATCTTGTAAAAAAACCTATCACAGATTGGAAAAATTGTATTTACAATGATTTTGAAAATTCAATATTTCCAAAATACCCGAAAATTCAGGAAATTAAATCATCTATGTATAGCTCCGGAGCTGTCTATTCTTCAATGACAGGCAGTGGATCCACCTTGTTTGGACTCTATTCAAAGCTTGAAAAGGACGATATAGACACTTTGTTCCCGGGAGTTATAATATCGATAATCGATATTCTTTAGCCATCAAATTATTTCGGTGCCAGCCTGTAAAGGTAGTAGGCAACAAAAATAAAAATGAAATTCGGAAGCCAAACAGCAACAATAGCGGGCATAGCACCACTAATTGCATATTGTGAAGAAAATTGAAGAAAAAGTATATATGCAAAACTCACCATGAGTCCAATGCCAATATGCATACCAATACCTCCTTTCACTTTCCGGGATGAAACGGAAACGCCAATGATGGTTAAAATATAGGTAGAGAAAGGAAAAGAAAATCGCCTGAATTTTTCAATTAAAAGAGCATTCACCCTTGCTGATCCCTGCATTTTTTGAACTTCAATAAAGTCATTCAATTCACTAAGAGTCATTGCTTCCATCACATTATCACGCATTTGAAATTCTTTTGGATCCAGATTTATTGAAGTATCAAGCATAGCTCCACTTGTTATAACCTGTTTTCCATCAATATAATCACGTATATAGTAATTTCTGATTTGCCATTTGCTTATTGCACTATCCCATCTTATTTCTTTTGATAGTAATTTAGAAACCAACTCACCATTTTCAAATTTTTCAATTGAAAATTCCCGTCCGTAATTACTATGCGTATTGTAACTTTCAAGATAGATGTAAATTCCCGGCTCAATTTGCTTATGAACATTTCTATCACTGTAATTTTTTGGGCCGCTATAGTAATATATCTCTTCAAAGGAAAATCTTTTCTGATTTGCTTTTGGAATAACATAATTTCCCATAAGAAGATTGAAGCACATAATTATTGTTGCAGATATAAAATAGGGTCTAATAACCTTGGGAAGCTTACTCCACTGCTCAAAATAGCAATTATTTCAGTATTGTAAGCCATGCGCGATGTGAAGAAAATAACTGCAATGAATGTAAAAAGAGGAGCAAAGAGCACTGCAAAATAGGGGATGAAATTCATGTAATAGTCAAAAATTACAGCTTTGAAAGGAGCGCTTTTTTCCAGAAAATCATCAATCTTTTCAGAAAAATCAAAGACAACAGCTATCAGAATAATCAAGGTAATTGCACCAAAATATGTACCAAGAAACTTCTTGATAATATAAATATCAATCTTCTTAAGTCGAAAGTTGTTCATATTCGTAGTGCAAGAGATGAGACCATACTGTTTTTCCACTCTGAGAATATTCCCTTCTCAATTTTTTCTTTTGCAGTTTCCATAAGTCTTGTATAAAAAGCAAGGTTATGAATGCTTGCAATTTGAGCTCCGAGCATTTCGTTTGATGCTATCAAATGCCTAAGGTAGGCTTTTGAATAAAAACTATCAACAAAAGATGTACCATCCGGGTCGATGAGCGACAAATCATCACTCCATTTTTTATTTTTAATATTGATGATTCCCTTGGAAGTAAAAA
This sequence comes from uncultured Bacteroidales bacterium, assembly GCA_964456285.1. Taxonomy (GTDB): domain Bacteria; phylum Bacteroidota; class Bacteroidia; order Bacteroidales; family UBA10428; genus UBA10428. The sequence continues at coordinate 14,653 of CAYWBC010000072.1, read as the reverse complement.
GCATTCCATTTCTGCCGTTTCTTGTCGGCATTACACAATCGAACATATCAATTCCTCTTGAAATTGCTTCAAGCAAATTTACCGGTGTACCAACACCCATAAGGTATCTGGGTTTGTCGACCGGCAATATGCGTGCAACTTCTTCTATCATCTGATACATCTCCTCAATAGGTTCTCCAACGGAAAGTCCGCCAATGGCATTGGCCGGCATTTCAAATGAAGCAATTGTTTCAGCCGATTGAATTCGTAGATCTTTATATACACTGCCTTGAACAATTGGAATAAAATACTGCTCGTAATTGTAAAGTGGGCCGGTATTCTGAAATTGATCAATTCCTCTTCTTAACCATCTGTGTGTTAATTTCATAGATTTTTTTGCAGCAGTATGTTCGCATGGATAAGGAGTACACTCATCCAGTGCCATGATTAGATCTGCTCCTATGAATCTTTGTATATCTACAATATTCTCAGGTGTAAAAAGATGCTTTGAACCATCAATATGCGAACTGAAATTAGCACCCTCTTCTGTGAGTTTGCAATTATCAGCCAATGAGAAAACCTGATATCCTCCACTATCAGTGAGTATTGGTTTATCCCAATTCATAAAGTGATGAATGCCTCCGGCTTTCTGAATTAGTTCAATTCCAGGCCGCAGGTACAAATGGTAGGTATTGCCCAAAATGATCTGTGCGTGTATGTCATCTGACAATTCTTTCTGATGAACACCTTTAACTGTTCCTGCAGTTCCTACAGGCATAAAAACAGGGGTGTTAATACTCCCGTGTGCAGTTATAATTTTGCCAGTGCGGGCCTTGCTATGCTCATCTTTATATTGAATCTTGAAATTCATGTATCTAATTTTCGATCCAAAGATAGGTATTGTGAAAAAATATCAAGCCAGGTAGTTTGCAAATGTTGAACGATGGGGATACCTTTGATAACTTAGGAGCTTAATATTAAAAGTAGACTTTGTTTAATCCGTTTTATTATATAGAATCCATTAAATATGGACTGGCAGGATTATTTTGTTGTTCAGTACTAATACAATTGATATATTATTTCTCGTATATTTCCAGAATAAGATCCTATAAACGAACTCCACATTTAAAGATTCATCCAATTTCTGTTATAGTATGTGCAAGGAATGAAGCAGAAAATCTAAAGAAACACTTACCTGCCATACTAGAGCAAAAGCATCAAAATTTTGAAGTGATAGTGGTTAATGATTGTTCTACAGATGAAACAGAGGATGTTTTAGGTGAATTTCTCAAAAAAAATAAGAACTTACGAACAACAACCATTACACCTGATCGAAAATTTACACATGGAAAAAAACTGGCAATTACAGTTGGAATTAAAGCAGCAAAACATGAATGGCTGGTATTTACTGATGCCGATTGCAATGTTGAATCAGATCAGTGGCTGACCCGATTGCAGGATAATTTCACGGAAAACAAAGACATTGTACTTGGATACGGTGGGTATAAAAGACGAAAAGGTTTATTAAACAAATACATTCGGTATGATACGCTATTGATTGCTGTGCAATATATTTCAATGGCTATTGCAGGCAAGACCTATATGGGAGTTGGCAGGAATCTTGCATACAGGAAATCCCTTTTTTTTAAAAACAAGGGATTTGCGTCTCATTACAATTTACTCTCTGGAGATGATGATTTGTTTGTAAATGAGACAGCAACAAAAAATAATACAGCTGTTGAGATCCACCCAGATAGTTTTACAAGATCGGAACCGAATACATCCTGGAAGGATTGGTTTTCTCAGAAGAAAAGACATTTAACGACAGCTTCAAGGTATAAATCAAAACATATTTTTGTTTTGGGACTTGAACCTTTAAGCAGATTATTATTTTACATGACTTTTGTTTATCTTTTAAGTCTGAATATTTTTACAATGCAGGTAATAATAGCCGGAGCTGTTAGATTTCTGGTATTATTCCTGCTTTTTGAAATGGCAACAAGACGTTTTCATGAGAAAAAGTTGCTAATATGGATTATATTTTTTGACCTTATTTCTTTGTTTATTAATTTTAATGTTTATCTGTCTTCTGTATTTAGAAGCAAAAAGTCACGATGGAAGTAAATACCAATTTATCAGAAAAGGCACAAAGAGATTTTGTGTTAGTACAACAGGCAACAAACGGAGACCAGAAAGCATATGCTGAATTAATGGGAAGGTATCGTGATGCGATTTATTATATGTTATTGAAAATGGTAAATAATGCGAGCGATGCAGAAGATTTAACAATCGAAGCTTTTGGCAAAGCTTTCAAGAACATTCAACAATATACTCCAAATTATGCTTTCAGTACCTGGTTATTTAAAATTGCCACCAACAATTGCATAGATTTCATAAGAAAGAAAAAAACAGCAACAGTGTCTCTTGATCAGAGCGATGATGATAACGATAAAGCTCCACAGGATTTGATGGCACAAGTTTTAGATCCTGAAGAATCAATGATCAAAAGCCAGAAGCAGGTTATGATGCGGGAGATAGTATCTAAACTTAAACCCAGATATAGAAAATTGATTGAATTAAGATACTTTCAGGAGTTTTCTTATGAAGAAATTGCCGAAGAACTTGAGCTCCCTATTGGCACAGTTAAGGCGCAGCTTTTTAGAGCTCGTGAACTTCTCTTCAATATTTTGAAGAATACCAGTAAGACCATGTAATGGAAGTTATAGAGAAGTATTTTACATCTCTTTCCGATAATCAGATAGAAGGGTTTAAACAACTTGGACCACTCTACCGAATTTGGAATGATAAAATAAATGTCATTTCACGTAAAGACATTGATCAGCTTTATTTAAGGCATGTTTTGCATTCTCTTTCAATTGCTAAATATATTACTTTTAGTCCAGGACAAAATGTTCTTGATATAGGTACTGGTGGAGGATTCCCTGGTATTCCTCTTGCCATTTTATTTCCTGAAACAAATTTCACTCTTGTTGATTCAATACAGAAAAAGATCAAGGTGGTTAAGGCAGTGATTGATTCTCTTGAACTAAAGAATGCCAGAGCGAAACAAACCCGCGCAGAAAATATTACTGAAAAATATGATGTTGTAGTATGCAGGGCTGTTGCCTCATTGTCGAAATTGATTCAATGGACAAAAAAGAATATTATTGTCTCATCAGACATCAATTTTGTAAATGGCTTAATTGCTCTAAAGGGAGGAGATTTATCATCTGAAATTAATCCCAGGTATAAAACCCAAACAATAGATATTCAGAATTATTTTGAGGAAGCTTTTTTTCAAACAAAAAAACTTGTACATATTACTTTTAGTTGAATTTTTACTGGCTGAATGTTTGAAAATAGCTGAAAAGGAACAATAACATATTTCCTTTAATGTTATATTTTTGAAATCAAAACCTGACAATTATGAAAAGATCATTGTGTATAGTACTATTTTCGGCATTATCCATAATGTCCTTCTCTCAAACAACGAAGTTTGGAGTTTTTGTAGACCCTCAGTTTACATGGCTAAATGCCCAATCCAGAACAGTAGAAAATGGCAAAATGAAATTCGGTATTAGAGGAGGCCTTATTGTTGACAGGTATTTTCAGAAAAACTATGCCATTCACACGGGAATATCCCTGGGCTCACAAGGTGGTAGTCTGACATATGCAGAAGCATTCGAAATTAGAGTTTACAACGAAGTTGACACCCTTCCTGCAGGTACTACCGTCGATTATAAACTAAACTATATCACAATACCTCTTGGATTGAAATTAAAAACAAATCAGATTGGGTACTTTTCTTATTTTGCCCGACTAGGATTTACCAATCAGTTTAATATTAAGGCAACTGCCACATCAAGCGATGGAAGCCTTAGCAAGGATGAAATTAAAAAAGAAATATTCTTTTATAACCTGGCATACCATTTTGGTATCGGGATTGAATATGCTCTTAGCGAGGATACGTCCATTTTGTTTGGTGTAAACTACCATAATGGATTTATCGATACAACCGACAATAAAGGCGCGAAAGTTTATTCGCGTGTATTAGCCTTACGGGTAGGAGTGATTTTTTAAGGCATATTTATATGATAATATCACTTGCGCAGTTAAACTTCACTATTGGAGCGTTTGATGAAAATACAAGGGCTATAATAGACACTTTGAATGAGGCAAAAAGCAACAATGCGGACCTTGTAGTATTTAGTGAGTTATCGGTTTGTGGCTACCCACCTCTTGATTTACTTGAGCGAAAAAGTTTCATTGAAAAATGCCAGGATGCAGTTGATAGTATTGTTAAGCATACTGAAAATATTGCAGCCATAATTGGAGTGCCTACTGTAAATCAAAAAGAAAAAGGGAAGAATTTGCATAATTCTGCAATTTTCATCAACAATGGTAAAATAGAGAAAGTCATTCACAAGACTTTACTTCCAACTTATGATATTTTTGATGAATATCGTTACTTCCAACCTTCAGAAGAGTTTGATATAATAGATTTTAAAGGGAAGAAAATTGCCCTTACAATTTGTGAAGATTTATGGTATAAGCAGCCATTGCTTACAAACTTTGGAAAGAACAAAATGTATACTGTGAATCCTGCAGACAAGCTACATACTTTAGGCTGCGACCTGTTTATCAATATTGCTGCTTCTCCGTTTGCCTACAATCATGATGAAATAAAGACAGGTATTTTAAGCTATAATGCTCAACATTATTCTGTTCCTGTATTTTATGTCAACCAGGTTGGTGCGCATACGGAACTTGTTTTCGACGGAGCTTCAAGAGTAATTAATTCAAAAGGAAAGACTGTAGCAAAGCTAGCGAAGTTCAGTGAGGATATCGCCTACTTTGATGTTGATGAGATCCTGACTTCTGAAGAACAAACAAGTGATATTCAGGAATATAATCGCATTGGCTTTATTCACGATGCCCTTGTTATGGGAATTCACGATTACTTCGGCAAAATGAATTTTTCCAAAGCAATAATTGGATTATCAGGAGGAATCGATTCTGCAGTAACCCTTGTATTGGCAAGCTATGCTTTAGGTGCCGAAAATGTTCGTGCATTGCTAATGCCTTCTCAATATTCTTCTGATCATTCGGTTTCTGACGCAATAGCCCTGGCCGAAAACCTGGATGTTAAGTATGAGATCATTTCAATTGAAGATATATTTAGTTCTTACCTGAAGGAGCTTGCTCCATATTTTAAAGATTTGCCGGAAGATATTACAGAGGAAAATATTCAATCGAGGGTACGTGGAACTCTTCTTATGGCTTATTCAAATAAGTTTGGTAATCTGTTATTAAACACTTCAAACAAGAGTGAAGTGGCAGTTGGATATGGCACCTTGTATGGCGATATGAGCGGCAGCTTATCTATTCTTGGAGATGTTTATAAGACAGATGTTTATTTGCTGGCAAGGTATATGAACAGAGACAGAGAAATTGTACCTGAGAATACCATCATAAAGCCACCATCTGCCGAATTAAAACCTGATCAGATAGACAGTGATTCCTTACCCGATTATGGAATACTCGATAAAATACTCTTTAGCTATATAGAGCTTAGAAAATCAGAAGAAGAAATAATTGCTGATGGATATGATGAATCAATTGTAAGAAAAACAGCACATCTTGTAAACATCAATGAATACAAACGTTATCAAACACCGCCAATTTTAAGAGTTAGCAGCAAAGCCTTTGGTTTTGGAAGAAGAATGCCCCTGGTCGCAAAATATTAATTTATACTTCTTATTTTAGATTCCTATTATAGTGTATTACTATTTACTTTGTGATTCTTCCTGACTTAGTGTTTTAGATACTATTTCTTATCTTGTTTCTTGCCAAAAAGGCTCCAATACTCTATGGTTCACTGAGACTTGAATGAATACTTTGTAGATAGTACTAATCCTGTTTGAAATTGTGTTCTTTAAGATAACCATCGGCAATTACAGTAAGATTTATGGTTTCTTTATTCACGATCATTGATGGTAACAGAATAGAAGGAACTTGCTTTCTTCCATTATTTACAGATAAATAGGTTTTAGGAATTCTTTCTTCATTTATCATTTGAATGGCTATCTCTGCTGCTTTTGATGCAATTGCTTCTATGGGCTTATACACAGTCATAGCCTGAGTTCCCGCTATTACTCTCCGGCATGCATCTGCTTCTGCATCCTGCCCACTTATATATGGAAGTGATTCGACCCCTGCTTCTTTCAATGCTCTCAGAACTCCTTCTGCCAGCTGATCATTTGCCGCGATGATGGCATCCAGTTTTGAAGTTTTTTTCAGACACTCTTTCATTAGTCTATAACCCTCTTCAGGAGACCAATAATCAACAAATTGATCATAAACAATGTTTATATCCCCTTTTTCAATCAAGGGTTGAATGATATTAAATTGTCCAAGTCTTAATAAAAATGAGTTGTTATCACTAATGGCACCACCAAGAATTGCATAGTTCCCTTTTGGGCATACCGTTGTCAGATAATCGGCCTGAAGTTCACCAACCTGAACATTGTCAAATGAAATGTAAAAGTCAAGATTACAGTCTTTAATGATCCGATCATAGGAAATAACAGGGACATCATATTGATGCGCCAGCTTTACAATATTGGCTGCTATATACATATCAGAAGGTATTACTACAAGTATATCAACCCCCTCTTCCAGGATTTCTTCGGCCAGGCGAAATTGAAGCTCTGCATCCCCTTCCGAAGCTTTTACAACTGTTTCTCCGCCAAGCTTAGCAACACTTTCAATAAATAGTTCCTTGTCTTGAACCCATCTTTCTTGCTCGGATACATCCATTAAAAAACCAATCTTAACTTTTTTTGAGCAATTACTCAATAGCAATATTATTGAAAGGACTAATATTGCAATATGTATATAATTTCTTTTCATTTTAGGTAAGTTTTAAGGTGGGAGAAATTAAACACTTTAAATTACAAAAATGAAAACACAAAATCAATTTTATTATTTATAATCGAAAATATACATTTTACAATGTCAAGACTATTAGCTATTTAGTTCATTTTTCTATAAACGATGATATTGCTCACCAATTGTATAATCAAGGAATATTAAACTATGAATGGCTGGAACATCTGGATAAATCTGGGAGAGGAAATTACTGATGGCATGGCAATTGGTCCTAATGGTGAGGTGAGTAGAATAAAAGTGCCCAGCACCGGTAAATTACCCGGAATAATAAAAAGACAAATTGCTACCGACTTATTTGAAATTGAGCAGAACTGGGGTGTAAATGATGATATTTTTTCAGATTACCATTTTTCTTTGTTGGATGATGCTTCACAAAGTATAAAAGTATTGACTTTCGATGCCGGAAACTCTACCTTAAGATTGGCTGTAGAAAATAGTCGGATAAAAGCTGGAAATAAATTTGAAATTTTTGCAAACGAAAAAGCTGAAGTTCTTGTCTCCAGAATTCTGACAAAAACCTTACTTAAAAATGAATTTCCACAGCTCAAAATGCAACCTTTTATAACAAAAAATGTCAATTCATTATATCCTCTGTTGATTACCAGCAGTGGTTTTTCAAAGCATCCCATAATGAATACACAACATCGCGATCAATTATTCAATCTTAATATAAAAAAAACACATTCATTATTTGATACTCTGTTGGAGGTGGATGAGGGCATGGATACTATGGGAAATGTAATAATTGAGCTATATGAAAGTAAAATAAATAATTTGCTGAGAGAAGTATTTAAATTTAAATCCGGGCTTGTAGTTATTGCTTTAGGCAATGCTTCTAAAAATCCCTTGCATGAGAAAACGATATTCAACTTGTTGAAAACAGCAGGGATTAAGAATGTATTTGCTTCACATATGATATAATTTACTTTTTTAAAAAGAACTCTTCTAATGATTTATTTATAAAAAATCATATTTTTGAGATTTTTTATAAAAAATAGTTTTAATAGATTAACCTAAATCAAGATATACTAACCAAACCTGAAAACAGACAATGGTTGCATCATAATTGAGCTGCTTGCCTAATTATTACTTTCAACATTCTGCAAAGGTTTACAAAATGATAAGGTATGAAAATTGTTATTGTAATTGATAGCTGGAATAAGGGCAATGGAGGTGTTGTAGTTACACATACCTTAGTGAAAGAACTGCAGGCAAGAGGCCATGAGGTTTCTCTTGTTACAACTTCCGGGGAAGAAGCTTTGAAATATAAAGGCACCGTTACTGAAGTAAAAGGCTTTTATTTACCAGGCATTAGGGAATCATTGGAAAGTATGGGTTTCCGTTTTGGTATCGGTCAGAAAAAAAAGTATCGTCAAGCATTTAAGGGCGCAGATCTTGTTCATATAGTTTTTCCATTTTTTATGTCCAGGAATGCTGCGAAAGTTGCAAAGAAAATGAATATTCCAGCCTTGGGAGCATGTCACATTCAATCTCAGAACCTGACAGGTGCTATGGGTAAAGACAACAAAACCATGGATTGGTTTTTCAACAATTGGTTCAATTATCAATTGTTCAACAGGGTAAAAGCTATACACTGTCCTTCTGAGCTTGCTGCCGATTTGTTGAAATCTAATAAAACCAAGTCTCATTTTAGAGTGATTTCCAATGGTATTCCAAGTGAATATGTCCCAATGAAAAATGCCAAAAAACCAGTTTTTTTCAAGGATAATTTTGTAATAATTAATGTTGGTCGACATGCAATGGAGAAAAAACAGGAGACATTAATTGATGCCGTACTAAAATCTAAGTATAAAGACAATATTAAGTTATTAATCTGTGGAAAGGGAGAAACCAGTGAAAGACTAAGAGAAAGAGGAAAAGAACTTCCGGTAGAACCACTAGTCAGGTATGTTACAGAAGAAGAAAAACACCTTTTCTTAAATACTGCTGATTTGTATGTTCATTCTTCCGGGGTTGAGTTGGAAAGTCGTTCTTGTTTGGAAGCTATAGGCTGTGGATTGCCCTGCTTAATTGAAGATTCTCCAAACAGTGCTGCTTCTCAATTTGCTCTTGGCAATCGCTTTATTTTTAAATCCGTAAACGAGTTGACCAAGAAAATTGATTATTGGTATGAGAACAGAGTCACTCTTACTAAAATGAGAGAGCCAAGCCTTCAAAGTGCTGAGAAATATAGAATCAACAATGCAATAGATGCAATGGAAGAACTATATAATGATGTTATTAAAACACACAATGGCGTTGAAGGATTACTTCCTAAGAGAGAAAAGATTATACCAAAAATCAAAACAATAAAGTTAATAAAACAACCCCAGGGTAGCGAGGCCGAGATAGTCAAAGAAGTTTGCGATGACTCAAAAGTTTCACTAGGCTGATGCGCTTTGTTATTAATTTCATACCGAAGGCAACATTATTATTACCCGTTTGTCCTTTTAACAATACTCAACAATTTTACTCTATGAGTAATACTTTTTTTGATAATAGGGCCAACTAAATTTAACCAATGAAACCTCTGATAGAAGTTTTATTTACAGACAAATCAATCTCAATAACTGCTCATGAGATTGTTTCACTTGGCATTTGATTACTCTGGCAGTATGTTTTTAACCTATAATTGAATGAAAATAGTAATTGTAGTAGACAGTTGGAATAAAGGAAATGGATGCATAGTTGCTACTCATAGATTAGTAAATGAGTTACAATTAAGAGGACATGAGATATCACTTGTTTCAACCTTTGGAGAAGAAGCAAAGAAGTTTAACGGATCATTCTATGAGCTTCCTGGTTTCTATTTGCCGGGAGTAAAACAATCTATGCAAAACATGGGATTTCTTTTTGCTAAGGGAAAGAAAAAAATTTTCAGAAAAGCTTTTAAAGGAGCTGATCTTGTTCAAATTCAACTTCCCTATTTCGTAGCAAGAAATGCTGTTAAGGTGGCAAACGAAATGAATATACCTGTTTTGGGAGCCTGTCATATTCAATCTCAGAATATGACTGGTGCAATGGGAAAAGACAGCAAGTTTTTAGATTGGTTTTTTAATAAATGGTTCAACTATGAACTTTTTCGAAGAGTTAAAGCAATACATTGTCCATCGGAATTTGCTGCTGACTTAATAAAATCAAAAGGAAGTAATTCCCATTTTAGAGTGATTTCCAATGGCATCCCTAAGAGATTTATTCCTTTAGACAATCCTGTTAGACCCGAATTTTTTGGAGATAATTTTGTTTTAATAAATGTCGGTCGTCTCGCAATGGAGAAAAACCAGGAGATTATGATTGATGCTATACTAAGATCGAAGTATAAAGACAAAATTAAGCTATTAATTTGCGGAAAAGGAGAAACCAGTGAACGACTAAAAGAAAGAGGAAAAGAACTTCCTGTTGAACCACTTGTCGGATACATTTCTGAGGAAGAAAAACACTTGTTTCTAAATACTGCTAATATGTATCTGCATTCTTCCGGAGTAGAGTTAGAAAGTTTATCATGCTTAGAAGCAATTGGATGTGGTCTTCCATGCTTAATAGAAGAATCACCTCACAGTGCTAGTTCTCAATTTGCTTTAGATGATCGTTTCCTGTTCAAAACAGTTGAAGAGCTTACTGCAAAAATTGATTATTGGTATGAAAACAAAATCTCTCTTTCCAGATTGAGAGAGAAAATACTATTTGATGCTGATAGATACAGAATCGAAAATTCGATAACTGCTATGGAAGAGCTTTATGATGATCTCATAAAAACATACAAGGGAGTAAAAGGCCTACTTCCAAAAGGAGAAAAGAATATCCCCTGCGATAAAATAATCAGGATAACAAATAAAGTACCTAAAGACATTGATGGAGAGGGATATTCTGATGATTCAATCGATTTCCCTGAAAGGAAGTCTGGGAGCTAAATTGCATTAATTTATTACTTATCAGAGTGATTTATTACCTACATAATTCGATATTAATCACTGCTAACCTTACTATAAATTCATAATTGTAATAGGCTGCTAAGCATGGAAGTAAAAGAAAGACTGGAGGTTCCGCAAGAAGAGATTATTGAAGTCAATAATACAAAAAAAATAGATTTTCAAAAACCTTACAGGTTTATCTATACTCAGTGGTGGTTTAATCTGGTTGCAATTCCATTTTACTTATTAGCTTTCATTACTGCTCAACTTTCCTCACTCTTTTTCTTAGGACTAAAGGTAGTCGATCGCAAAAAAGTAAGGAAATTTATGCGCAAAAGAGGGTGTATTGTTGTTAGTAATCATTGCCACTATTTTGATACAGTTTTTGCCAGTACTATTCTGTTCCCTAAGCGCTTGCACGTTTCGGTTGTACAACGAAATTTTGAAGTTCCTAAAGTTAGAATTATACTCAGGTTAGTTTTCGCTTTTCCTATTCCTTCTTCAGCATCAGGATTAAAAATGATTACAAAATCCATTGGTGATGTTCTGAAAAGAAAACAACACGTAATGTTTCTTCCGGAAGGAAATTTGGTGTATCTAAGTCAAACTATTTATCGGTTTCGATTGGGTGCATTTCAGCAATCGTACTATCATCAGGCTCCAATTATTCCTATGGTTTATGTTTTGAAACGAAGAAGATTATTTGGCAAAGAAATGCCCAGAAACTGGGTAAAAATGATTTGTGTTTTTGGTGATCCTATTATGCCAATACCATTGACAGGCGAAAGTACTGCTCCTAAAAAGGACCTGCAAGAAATGGCTGACAAGGTTGCTGATTGGATGGAAAATACAATTCAAACCTATCAGGCAAAATTTAGCAGCGAGAAAACTAAAAGATAGAGATGAAAATTGCCAGGCTTGTTTTAAGATATAGAATATCCATTTTTATTAGTATAATAGTTCTTGTTTTATTCTCCATTCCGGGTATTCTGCGAATGGATATTACTGTAAGCATTGCCGACTATTTTGTTGCAGGGGATGAAACAAAAAAGAATCAGGAACGATTTGAAGAAATCTTTGGGAAAAATGAATTTTTCGGAGTGCTTCTTGAAAGCAATGACATTTTCTCCCCCCGGTCCCTTGAAAAAATAAATGAAATAGGGGATAGTATAACAAAGAACATCTCTTTTGCACAAACCCTCTATTCTATTGTCCATATCAGTTCCCTGGAAATGGGCAATAATTTATTCTACTTTGATGAGGCTGGAAAACTAGTATCTGATCAGGCAGGTATAAACAAAACAATAGAAGCATTTTTTAATGATCCTTCCCTTCTCGGAATTCTTTTTTCTGAAGACAGAAAAGAGGCATGGATAATGGTTCCCTTGACTTTCACGGAAAATGAAGCTATTCCAAACGAATTTGAATTAGGGGAGCTTGTATTCAATACCATTTCGAAGATTGATTGTGATGAAGATATGACAATTACTCCCGTTGGTTTATCAGTTTATGCCTATAGAAAACAGGCAGAAATGATAGACGATCTTTTGAAAATACTCTTGTTTGGAGCTTTTGTAGCTTTTATTCTTTGTATTATTATTTTCAGAAGCAAACAAGCTGTTATCGCCACATTGTCATTAATAGTTTTTACTCCCGTAATAGTTTTCGGGGCTTTGGGCTGGCTTGGCATATCTGCAGAGAGTGCCTTTATCTCTGTGCCAATATTGCTTACAATGGGGGTTTGTATTGGCAATGCTGTTCATATAAACCATACCTTCCGGTCACACTTCAACAAAACAGGCAAAAGAATAGAATCTATTGTATATGCTTTGGACCATTTGTGGAAACCTATTCTGTTTACCGTAATTACAACAATAGCTGCCTTGATGTCTTTTCTATCGGTGCAAATTTATCCCATCAGATGGGTAGGCGTCGTTTCAGCTGCGTGTATATTTGTTGTCTACATCCTTTGCATGCTATTCTTCCCTATTTTTCTTTCCATAGGAAAAGATAAAACACCGGTTATCCTGTCTGAAAAAAAGAAACTTTCATTCGAAGGTTTCCTCGATTGGCTGTCAACCAATACCCTTAAGTATCAGACACTGATTCTTACCATTTTTATCTTGTTTAGCCTTGGGGCAATAATTGGCAGTTCGAAGGTTGAGATAGATTTTGATGCTCAAAAAATGATGGGTACAAAACTTGAACACATGAAGGATCAGGTAAAAATTAAACATTCTGATATTTGTTCTAATGAATTCATGGACCTGACCATAGTGGGAGATCCAGGTTGGTTTAAAGATTCAACCTACATTTTTAAACTCGAAGCTCTGCAATCAGAAATAGACTCACTTCCCCTCGTTAAAAAAACCACTTCAATAGTCCAGGTATTGAAAAAAGCCAACCGACTCTCGCACAAGCGATACAATCGCTTTTATACAACGCCAAAAAATCAAAAGAAATTAGACTATACACTCAGGCAAATAGAAAGGAATAATATCGATTACCTCAGATTATGGGCAACAGAAGACTATTCTACTGCCAGGATTTTTATTGAAATGTCAGATTTTTCATCCAAAACAATTGTGAATAATATTAACCGGATTGATGTGCTCGTTGCCAAATATTTCCCCGCCAAAACAGAACACTTTTTAACCGGTTCTACTTATCAAATGGCCAGGATGAATCAGTACATCACAAAAGGATTAATAAACTCCATTGGAATTGCCCTCGTGCTGATCACTCTGATTATGATGCTATGTTTTAGAAGTTTTAAACTGGGATTGGTGGCGATGATTCCAAATTTGTTTCCTGTAATTGTTTGTGGTGCCATTGCTGGCTATGCCAGGATTCCACTTGAGTTTGTTACTTTGACGGTTGCCCCGCTAATACTTGGATTGGCAGTGGATGATACCATTCATTTTATTTCATCGCTGAAAATGAATATTACAAAATCAGGGGATTATGAAAAAGGAATAACGAGTGCATATAAGGAAGTTGGAATAGCCATCACAAAAACCACAATTATTCTTTCATGTACCTTTCTTGTTTTTACAATATCTGATATAAGAAGTACTGTGAATATGGGTATTCTCTCTTGTTCAGGAATTTTGGCAGCCTATCTGGCCGATATTTTTATTGTGCCTCTTCTGATTAAGTGGGTAAGGCCCTTCGAAGCTAAGATGTAAGATAAATAAAGATCTTCTTCGATTTATACAGATTTATATCGCGACATCAATTCCTCTGCATACCAAACCTTCCTGCTAAAATAGTTCGGTTTCTTTGAACATAACTCAATTGAAATTCCAACAGACACATTCCGGATTCCGGCATATGCAGTATCTCTTCAAACATATGCAGTATTTCTTCAATCAGATGCATTCCGGGTCAAAACATATCCTTCCCGGATTGAAACATATCCTTTCTGGATTAAAACAGATGCTTCCGAGATGCAAAATGGCTCAATTCCTGTTAGTTCTAGTCTATTTGATAAAACATTACAGTGTTAATTTTAGGAAAAATTCCAGTCCCGCGTGTATAGCTTCCCTGGGCACTCTGCTAAGCTTAGTTTAAAACCTTAAGCGCTTGGCTGCTCAGAGAAGATATCCTCTACGTCGATTCTTTAGCTAAGTTTTCAACTAATAAAAGATAGAATATTGTAAAAAGATGGTTGCAAATTAAACTTAGCATGGGTACCTTTATTCGTCATGCTTATTCCTGATTATAATTAGCAGTTGTAACCAAAACTAGCATAAAGCCGTATTCAATTAGAATACTTATAGACAATCGTTAGAGAAAGAATAATTAATACA
>CAYWBC010000071.1:0-19922 GCA_964456285.1 uncultured Bacteroidales bacterium | reverse complement strand
TTCTGACTTGTAACCATGCATCCGGCAACCACTACAATTGAATCGTCAGCTTTTGCACGCACAGCCTGATTGATTGCATATTTTGATTTCCTGTCTCCCTGGTTAGTAACAGTACATGTATTTACAACATACACATCTGCCTTTTCATTGAAGCATACAATTTCATAACCCGCATTGTGAAAATCTGTTACCAAAGAATCGGTTTCAAACTGATTGAGTCTGCACCCTAGGGTTTTAAAGGCTACTCTCCTGCTCATGCTTCTGCCATTGTCTGATTATGCACTTTTATCAATTTCCCTTCCACAGCAAAATCAGCTGCTGAGCTAATTTCAACTTTAACAAATTCGCCAACAAGGTTTTCATTTTCTGCTGCAAAACGAACAATAATTTTGCCTTCGGTTAGTCCTTTAAGGAATCCATTCTTTTTATCAGTGCCGGTTACAAGTACATCGTAGATATCACCTACCATCCTTTTGTTATGCTCTAAGGAATGCTGTTGCAAAAGTGAAGAAAGCTTATGAAGTCTTTCTTTTTTAACGGCATGCGGAATATCATCTTCCCATCGTGAACTTGCTGCTCCGGGTCGGGGTGAGTAGCGTGCAATATAAGCCATATTGAACCGGATTTCGTCCATGGCTTTGTATGTATTCATAAACTGCTCATCACTTTCGCCGTTAAATCCAATAATAATGTCAGTAAATATTGTTGCAGTGGGAAGATACTTATTGATTGATGTTATAATCTGCTTGTAATCTTTGATACTATGACTTCGGTTCATCTTTATCAAAACCTTATCATCACCCGATTGCAGAGGCAAATGAATTTGCTTGGCAAGACAATCGTATTGACTTATGGCTTTAAGGACATCATCTCCCATATCACGTGGATGAGGAGAAGTAAAGTATACCCAAAATACTCCATCCCTTTGCTTACCAATTTCTCCAATCTTTTTTAAAAGCTCTGCGAAAGAAATCTCCTTCCCTTTTTTGTCCAGGCCATAAGAATTTACATTTTGACCCAGCAATGTAATGGACTTATATCCCTTCTCAACCAGTTGTTTTAATTCATCCAAAATCTCCTCACTCGGACGGGATATCTCTCTTCCACGGGTATATGGAACTGCGCAGAAAGTACAAAATTTATCACAACCATTTTGAATAGGAATGAAAGCTTCAAACTTTGACTGGTAATGTGGTTTTACACTCCAGAATTCTGATATCCTGGTTTCAGGCCTTTTCATCAAAATGGGTTGTCCTGCAATTGTCTTGTGCTTATCAAATATCAAGGTTTGGAAATCAGAGGATATAGTTTCCTTTTCCTCAATTACTATATCTTTCTTTTCACCTGCAGAATAAGGAGTAACTACTCCATATTGCCTAATCATTTCAGGAAAATGCTGCAATTCACTAATCTGAAAAACAAGATCAAATAGTTTCAGGAATTTTTCACGGTCATCTGGTAATACACAACCGGTAACAAAGCTTATTAAACTTTTCTTATTCTTCCATTTGTTCCACTTATGGATCTTAGAGTATACTTTATCAATGGCTTTTTGTCGAACTGAACAAGCTATAACACCTAGTAAGTCAGCCTCTTCTTCTTTATCAGTCCAGGCATACCCCATCTTTTCTATTATAGGAGAAATTCTTTCACTGTCTGACTTATTCATCTGACAACCCAGTGTAAGCAAGTGAAACTTCATCTTTGCACAATAATTATTCTACTAATCACCCAATATTATTAAAAAAACAAACCGCTAAGTTCGCCAAGAAAGCGCAAAGTTCGCAAATATCTCTAATTTGACTCCAGAATTCTTAGCGTTCTTCACAGATACTTTGTGGTCTTTGCGGTTAGAAAATGTATAGATAGACTTATTTATTAAAAGTAGACTTCGGTTCTTATTTGATCTGAATCCAATCCCCTCGAGGTGAGCAGATCATAGACTTCATATATCATTTCACAATTGCCGCAAAGATATACCAAAGTATCAGAATCTACTTCATTAGCCATTAAATAATCAGTAACCCTCCCATTAAAATCACCTTTTGAATCCCTTGATGTACAGAGTGTGTATTTCTCTGAATTGTACAAAAACTTTTCATATGCTTCTTCAGTAAACCTTACTCCATGCAAAAGTTTAAAGTTGAAATCAGAATAGGAACCTATCATACTATGAAACGGAGCAATGCCCGTTCCTGTAGCAATAAATAAATATTTTCTTTCTGACAGGGTTTTTTCATCGAGTGAGAAAAACCCAAATGGGCCGTCAACATACACAAGGTCCCCCTCCTTAATCCTACGCAATTTTCGTGAAACAATTCCTTCCTCCACTTCCTTGACAATCACTTCAAGATAATTTTTATCAACAGAACTGTAGATTGAATACTCCCTTGTCTGATTGTCACCAGGTATTCCAAGAACAATATGCTGGCCAGGTACAAACTTCATATTGTTTCTGGTAAATCTTAGCACATAGGTAGAATCTGTAAGATCTCTCACGTGTAAAACTCTGTGTTCCGGTTGTGCTTCTAAAATGAGTTTGTCTAAATTCACCGGAGCCATATTTCTAAGAATACTATTCTTACTCGCTTTATTTTTCTTCTCTTTATGCATTACTTCATCAATATGAATTCAAAAACTATATAGAAATGAAGAACAGCTAATATTCAATATTGTTTCTCCTAAAATATTCTAACAAATATTTAACATCTCTGATAAATCAAAAGAATAGTTTGAATTAA
The DNA here is from genome assembly GCA_964456285.1 of uncultured Bacteroidales bacterium. GTDB lineage: Bacteria > Bacteroidota > Bacteroidia > Bacteroidales > UBA10428 > UBA10428. The sequence goes on along the minus strand of CAYWBC010000071.1, from coordinate 17,181 downwards.
TTAACTTTTTTGTATTTTGTGCCTGGAATCCTGAATTTTATATACGTTCACTCCTCATGATCGATTTAAAATTTATTCGGCCTCTCAGTCAAAAATTACTTCAAATTTTCAGGAAGATACTTGTTGGAATGGGTGCTGTTTTGTTATTCTCAGTAATAATGAGCTTCACAGATTGTCCTTTTTGGGCATATTATTGGCTGGGAACCTACAATGCAGAATTAACAAAAGAACCAGACATTTTAGTTGTTATGGGTGGTGGAGGGATGCCAAGCGCAGATGGCTTAATTCGTTGTTATTATGCTGCAGAAATGGCAGATCTTTTTCGGGAGACGAGAATAATAATTGCTTTGCCGGGAGATACAGCAATGCATGAAAATTCTCCTGAGCTAATGATGGCTCATGAATTAATTATACGCGGAATAGACAGTACCAGAATATTATTTGAGAATGAAGGATATAATACCCATAGTCAGGCAATAAATATTAAAGAAATGCTTTCAGACAAAAATCTGGATAGTATTGCCATTCGAATAGTTACTTCTCCTGATCATATGTTCCGTTCGGTAGCCTCATTCCGCAAGGTGGGTTTCAAACACGTTGGCGGAAGACCATCTTTCGAAGAAGCTCTCGATGAAGAAATGCTGATCCGGAAAGAACTCAACAAAAAACAATTTAATGCCGAAACCCGTTACCTGAGCTTCAGATACAACATGTGGAACTACATGAAGTATGAGATTACAGTTGTACGGGAATGGTGCGCAATAGCCTATTACAAACTCAGAGGTTGGGTATAGTATAAATTAGCAGTTTCGTATTCATAATCAATGCTTCTATATCTTTGTAATCAGTTTTCTGTCTTAACAGAATTCAACCGCTAAGTACGCTGAGCATGCGCAAAGATCGCAAAGTAATATTGGATTGACTATAGAGGATTGCAAACTTTGCGACTTCTTTGCGGCATTTGCGGTTAAGTATTATAAATTAAAACTACCATATACGATTTACGATTTACTATCCGCTATTAATTTCTTTCAGATCTGATTCTTCCAATTCAAAAATATCTTCCACCTTGCAACCAAAATAATGAGCCATTTTCATTGCCAGCATGGTTGAAGGTACAAATTTCCCTGTTTCAATAGCATGAATTGTTTGTCTGGATACTTTAATTATATCAGCAAGATCTGATTGTGTAATATCCTTCCTTGCCCTTTCAACTTTAATTAAGTTTTTCATGGCTCAGATATTATACTAATTTATTATCCTGAAATCCAAGATATATGACAAGCAGTATTAAAAAGAAAAATACTATCACAAATCCAACCATCAACATATTGAACTCTTTTGGTGCAGTTTCCTCTTTTAACAGCCATTGGGGATGGTAACGTATACCAAAATAATAAAGGATTAAGTGAACAACCATAATACCCTCTAAACAATACATTATAGTCAATGTATTGAGTGATGTAATTGAGCTTGAAGATAGAATAACAGCCAGGATACCAAACAATGCAATAACCACTGAAAATGTAGTTTTAAATATACCATACCTGACTTCCTTCGAAAGCTCATCATCTATTTTATCCTTGCTTCCAACTGCACACATTAATGAAAGCAAGACCAGGTATTGAAATAAAACATGATATTTATGTAAATTCAGGAACTCATTCCCAAACTGATGGATTATCATATCAATTGCGAAAACAAGACATGCTGAAACCAGGGTAAATCTTTTTACCCGGTAATCAAAAAGTGCTGTAAGTAGATTTTTCATGGAGTTTAATTTTAGTTTATATTACTATTTGTATATTATTATTGTCCAAATGTAATGTTTTCTTTACTTTTAGACAAGTATAATTGCAATATTTTTAAGTATAATATACTCTGTCATTAGCTATAACTTTGTTTTTCAGATATTTAATGCAATAAAAAAACCTTTTAAAATTGTTCCTAAAGAATATTAATTTTGAGCCCAGATATCATATGATATGATTTTTCCTGATTCATTTGAATACAAAGTAGGTTTTGATCGCATCAGAGAGATGATCTCGGATTATTGTCTTTGTAAATTGGGCAGAGACCTAACTGAAACTATGTACTTTGAGGTATCTGCTGACAAAATTGAGCATGAGCTTGATCTTACCGATGAACTCAAAAAGATACTTCTCTTTGAATCCGCCTTTCCGCAGGACAATTACATTGACAGTACTCCATGTTTTGAAAAAATCAGGATTGAAGGCACATATGCTGAAACGGAAGAGTTGAAGGACCTGAGAAAATCGATTCAGACAATAGGAAATCTTGAACGTTTTTTTTCAAATGGTGAGAATAAAGAAAAATATTCGATCATATGCCATGAATTTTCAAGTTTGAAGTATTTCCCTTCCATTGGAAAACAGCTGGATAATATTCTTGACAAGCAAGGACAAATCAAAGACAATGCTTCTGCAGGATTAAAACAAATTCGAGGTGAAATCAAGCAAAAACAATCTTCCGTCACCCGGCGTCTGCAGAGTATTCTTAAAGCAGCGCAAAAGGAAGGTATAGTAGATAGTGATGCAGAAGTCACACTCCGTGGTGGCCGGCCTGTTATACCTGTCCCGGCTAGTGACAAACGAAAACTGGGAGGAATTGTACATGATGAATCCGCATCAGGAAAAACAGTTTTCATAGAGCCAAGTGCAATTGTTGAAATAAACAATGAGCTGAGAGAATTGGAATATGCCGAGAGAAGAGAGATCATCAAAATACTCACTGAATTTGCAAATGAAATCAGACCCTATATTGATGAATTGATTGAATCTTATCAGGCACTGGGAAAAATAGATTTTTTGGGAGCCAAGGCCAAGCTCTCAATGAGAATAAATGGAATACGTCCTATTCTTAATAAAACAACTGGTTTTTCCTGGAAAAATGCAGTTCACCCCCTCTTGTTTCTTTCGCATAAAGCAGAAGGCAAAGAGGTTGTTCCTTTAAATATTTATTTGAATGAAAAAGATCGGATTCTTCTTATTTCTGGCCCAAATGCAGGAGGAAAATCAGTTTGTCTGAAAACAGTGGGGCTTCTGCAATACATGATGCAGTGCGGAATTCTTATTCCAATGTCAGAAAATTCTGAAGCATGCATTTTCAAAAACCTCTTCATTGATATTGGAGATGAACAATCTTTGGAAAATGACCTGAGTACTTATAGCAGTCACCTTTTGAATATGAAATTCTTTGCCAAATCGGCCAATGATGAAACTCTTGTGTTAATTGATGAATTTGGAACAGGAACTGAACCAACTTTGGGAGCGGCTATTGCAGAAGCAATTCTTGAGGAACTAAACAGCAAAAAAGCCTATGGTGTAATCACAACGCATTATTCAAATCTAAAACACATAGCATCTGAAACTGAGGGTTTAATCAACGGAGCTATGCTCTTTGATACACAAAAGATCCAACCTCTTTTTAAACTGTCAATAGGTAAACCGGGCAGCTCATTTGCAATTGATATTGCCCGGAAAATTGGTTTGCCTGAAAATATTCTGAAAGCTGCATCAGAAAAGATAGGTGAAGACCATGTAAATTTTGAAAAACACCTGCGCGAAATCCTTCGGGATAAGAAGTACTGGGAAGATAAGCGAGGTAAAATAAGAAGAGTAGAAAAGACTCTTGATAGTTTGTATGATACCTATAGCAAAGAGCTTGAAGAACTTAAGAAGGATAGAAAAGATATATTAAAAGAAGCACAAAACGAAGCCAATGAAATCCTGAAAGAGGCAAACAAAAAGATTGAACGCACGATAAGAGAAATAAAAGAAAGCAATGCACACAAAGAAAAGACCAGGGAAGTCAGAGAGAAGTTGGATAGCTACAAGAAACAAATAACCGCAAAGAATGCTCCGGAAAAATTAGACAGAAAATTGAAGGAGCTGCAAGATGCCGGAAGTCGATTGGTAAAACATAGTACTGAGCTTGAAGAAGCTTCAATAAATAAGAGAAGCCATAAAGAGCTTAAAAAAGAAAGTATCTCAAAAGGTGATATTGTACGTTTAAAAGAAATGGACAGCATAGGTGAGGTTCTTGAAGTAAATGAAAAAACTGTGCTTGTAGCATTTGGGAATATGATTACAAGCATTGAACATGCAAAAATTGAACTGACAGATAAGAAAGACTTGCAAAAGACTAAAAGAAAGAGTTCAATAAGCAATTATGATGAACGCCGATTGAATTTTAAATCTGAAATAGATGTGCGTGGTATGCGAGGTGAAGAAGCTATTGTTAAAGTGCAGGATTTTATCGATGATGCACTTGTTGTAGCAGTAAATAAGCTTAGGATCATTCATGGCAAAGGAAATGGCATTTTAAGACAATTAATCAGAGAATACCTCAACTCCAGCAACATTGTAAAATCTTTAAATGATGAACATCCAGACAGAGGAGGCTCTGGTTTGACCATTGTTGAGTTGGATTTATAGTATTTCATTACAAAGGCTTATAAATCTATATTTTCACAGTTTATAAGAATTGGCAAATCAGCTTAACAGAAAAAATAAATTCACTTATTTTTACTTTACTGGATAAAGAGACACTATGGTATATATTTATTGCAAAGCAACCACCGAAAGGATTAAATATACTGTAGATCTTATTTTTTCTGAAATTTTAGGGATTTCATATAAGATTACCAATGATATTGAAAGATTCAATAAATCATCGGAAACGAAAATTAACTATTCAAAAGAAAAACTTGGAGACTCATTTCGCATTGAACCTGTAGGCTTGTTGAAAGAAGTTGAGCTGGTGAAACAAGATATTAGATTTGCAGAGTGGAATAATCTCCCTGTATTCTTTCACAGGAATGAGGGTAATGTACCTTTTGATATTTTTTCGGCAGTATTTTACCTTATTTCACGTTATGAGGAATACCTACCCTTTCAAGCCGATGCATTTGAAAGATTTGAAGCCAGCCAGAGTATTGCCTTCAGAGGCAATTTTCTTAATATCCCAATAGTCGATCTCTGGTGTATAGAGCTGGCAAAACTACTTGGTATATACAAAGAATGTAAAAACATTAGCCCGGCGAATTATACCTTTCAATTAACTGTTGATATTGATCAGGCCTGGATTTATAAAAATAAGGGAATTATAAATGCAATAGGAAGTTCCATTAGAGATCTTCTATCACTGAAATTCAAAAAAATCATCCATCGTTCGCAGGTATATTTTCACAAATTACCTGATCCGGGAGATACTTTTGATTATCTGAAAGAAATACAGAAGAAACTAAACAGCAGAATCAGGTATTTCATACTATGTGGTAAAAAAACCAGGTATGACAATAATATCTCCATAAGGAACAAAAATTTCCAAAACCTAATCAGAAATCTGGATCAAGAAAACACAGTAGGTTTGCACCCCTCCTATGCTTCAAACAAATCAACAGATAAATTGGAAAAAGAATGTAATTACCTTTCAAAACTCATCAATAAGCCAGTTGAAATTAGCAGGCAACACTACCTGAAGTTAAGTATTCCTGAAACTTATCAAAATCTGATCAAAATTGGCATAACAGAAGATTTTACAATGGGGTATGGCTCACAAACAGGATTCAGGGCTGGTATTGCCCGACCGTTTTATTTTTACGACCTGTATGAAGAAAAACAAACTTCGCTTAAGATTGTACCCTTTCAGGTAATGGACAGAACACTCTTATCATACCTTTGTTATTCAGCTGAACAAGCAAATTTAGAATTTGAATATTACACGAAAACGATCAAATCAGTTGGCGGACAATTTGTATGTTTATGGCACAATACCAGTCTGAGTAATTTTGAAGAATGGGAAGGCTGGAAAACTGTATTTGAACACATGGTAAAATTAAATTCAGGTAATGATTAAATATCTGAAACATAATCAAATAGATAAAGATAAATGGGATGCTTGTGTTACTCAAGCAGGCAACTTTAAAATTTTTGTATACTCATGGTGGCTTGATATCGTGAGTCCCGGATGGCAAGCTTTGGTATTGGATGATTACAATGCTGTTATGCCCTTAACCTGGAAAAAAAAGTATGCCTTGGCATACCTTATTCAACCTTTATTTAGTCAGCAGCTAGGTATATTTTCTACAGACTATCTGAATTATACAAATCAATTTTTTAAAAGTATACCTAATAAGTTTTTGTATGCTAAAATCTGCATAACAAATGAAATGCAGTCAAGCAAAAAACCCAAGGGGAAAGCACATTCTAATTTTCTTCTTCCGTTGAAGGATAGTTATAACAACCTTCTGGGCAACTTTACCAAAAGCACAAAAAAGAGCATTAAAAAAGCCATCAATCGAAATGTGAGCATAACAACTTGTAAGAAAGAAGAAAGTATAGAGTTCTTTAAAAAAGAATATTATCAATTGCTTAATATCCCAAAAGAAAAATTTGATATACTGAGTCAAATTCTATCTTCCGGGGCTTCAAACGGAGAACTAAAATGTTTTGGAGCGTATGAAAACAAGAATATGCTTGCTACAGCTTGTTGTTTATTGGCTAACAAACATATTTTCATGATAATGGTAGCTTCTCCTGAAGGCAAAGACAAAAGAGCCTTATTTTTGCTGATTGATGAGATGATCAGGAATTATTCATCGCAGGATGTAATACTCGATTTTGGCGGATCGGATGTTGAGAGCATTGCATATGTCTTCAGTGGATTTGGCGCAAAAAAAGAGACATACTTTGAATTCAATTTTATACCCATGTTTGTTTGACTTAATTTTCATTCTACAAACAGGCATTGAACCAGAGCACAAAAATGACAAACTCTAAAAATATTTTCAATAAGCTCATTACTCCCCTGACGCCTGCAATCGCATTCCGTTTATTCAGGAAATCTTCCCGTCGCAGAGTATTAATTCCTCTATACCACAGCGTTAGTGATGAGCCACCAAGACACCTCTCCTACTTGTATAAGATCAGAAATATTAAAGCATTTACTAAGGATCTGGATACTTTACTAAAGTATTATAAACCCATTGATCTGAGTCAGCTGCTGGATTTTCAACAAGACAAAAGGCAAGGTGAAAAACCATTTTTCCACCTGACATTTGATGATGGACTAGCTGAATTTGATTCTGTTATTGCACCCATCTTGCTGAAAAAAGGTATTCCTGCAACCTGTTTTCTGAATTCTGATTTTATTGATAATAAAAACATGCTCTTTCGATTTAAAGCCAGTTTGCTCATTGATAAATTGCATCAGGCTGCCCCAGGATCTGAAATCTGGAAAAAATTTCATGAATGGACAGAAGATAATAAGCTTGTTAATAAATACTACCGCATTATTCTTCTGAACATTGGATATGGCAATAAACAACTGCTGGATGAATTAGCACAAAAATTGGAACTTGATTTTGATGCATATTTAAAAAAACAAAAACCCTATCTTGAAAGAAGTCAGATAGAATCTTTAATTAAAAAAGGCTTTACCTTCGGGGCTCATAGCGTGGATCATCCTGAATATAGATTCATTGATGAAAATGAACAAATTGAACAAACTTTAAAGAGTATTAAGAATATAACGGAGACTTTTGGATTAACATACAAAGTGTTTTCATTTCCTTTTACTGATCATGAAGTTTCCAGAAACTTTTACACTTCCATTGAAAATGATGTCGACTTGACATTTGGTTGTGCTGGTATTAAAAGAGATGCTATTCCGTTTAATCTACAAAGAATTCCTTTTGAAGATTACAATGAAAACATGATTAGTATATTGAAAAAGGAATACTTATACCATAGCCTTTTAAAATTACTTGGAAAAGATGAAATTAAACGTATCAATTAAACCTGAGAATTATTTCGCTTGAACTTCAAAATCAAACATATAACCGTAGGAGAGTTGGAGCAATATATTAAATCTGACGAATACAATTCCTCTGATTTTGTTCCAATTAGCAAAATCCGTGCGATATCTCAGGCTCATAATCCCAGAGCTGATAAAGAGGATATCGCGCTATTTTTAGCCTATGATAATGATCAATTAATAGCTTATCTTGGTACATTGCCTGATATTGTTTCTACAAAACAAAAAATTAAGGTGTTTTGGATATCCTGCATGTGGATTATGCCAGAATATCGTCGACATGGAATTGCATTAAAATTGCTCGATCATACATATAAGACATGCAAAGGCAATATATTCATCTCCAACTATATTCCCAGGTCAAAAGCAGCCTTTATCAAAACAGGAAAATTTTTTGAGTGCAAAAACTTTAATGGAGTAAGAGCCTATTTTCGTTTCGATCTTGCCAGAATTCTAAGCAGAAAATATTCTGGATTATCAAAACTGAAACCTCTGACACAATTAGCAGATAAAATTTTAAATTCTCTAAACAATCTGAAGCTAAAGCTGATTATTTCAAAAGTAAAACCTTTGTATCATTATGTTTTCCTGGATAAAATTGAACCGTCACTTGAAGATTTTATTGTTCCATTCCTGCAAACATCTATATTTAAAAGATCTGTTCCTGAATTTCAATGGATGATGGATTATCCCTGGGTATCTAATACAAAAGACGAAGAAAATGATTATTCGAAATATTACTTTTCGCAATACTCTAAAGATTTCAGACAATGGTATATCAGGATTGACGACAATAAAAATACAACTGTAGGATTTATGGTGTTAACACTTCATAAAGGTGAACTCAGGATTCCCTATCTTTTCACTGGAAACTTAATTGTTAACGACATTTCAAAATTTCTTCTATTATTTCTCATGAAAATGAAGATCTCGACACTTATTAGCCATAATGAATTGTTGGTTAAAAGTATTTCTGATCTAAAAAAGTTCTTCATTGGCATACGAAAATCAGAGTATGGATTTATTACCACGCCGGTTATACTTCAAAACCAGAAATTAATATTTGATGGTTTAATGGAAGGAGACGGTGATCGTATGTTTACTTAATTCCAAGTATCAAAATACTTCAAACAATTTTAAAATTGAACCTGTCAAAGCAACTATCAGTACCCATCGAATAAATTTTGTACCCCAGCTCACTGCAAGCTTTGAACCTATCCAGGCACCTGTCACATTTCCAATGGCTAAGATTAGTCCTATTTTAAAATCTACCTGATCGTTTAAAATAAAAATTAGTAAAGCCAGAGGCGTATATAGAAGGACAATAAATGACTTGATTGCATTCGCCTTAAGTAAATCCAAACCTTCCACAAGAACAAGTCCTGCCAGCAAAAAGAAGCCGATACCAACCTGAATAAACCCCCCATAGGCTCCAATCAGAAAAAAAACCAGGTAACTAACCCAATTTGTTTTTGCATTCTTCAACCCTGATTTTGATTTTATCCAGATTTCAGGTTTAAAGATAACCAGCAGCAATACTATTATTAAAATTGAACCTATTACTTTCCGCATAATAAATTCATTCAGATTAACAGCCAGTATTGCTCCTGGTATAGCGCCTGCAAGCGCTGCAATTCCCAACGGCCATGATTTTTTAAGGTCTAGGACCTTCTCTTTTTTAAAACTTCCTGAAGCTGTTGCTGTTTGCAATAAAATGGCAATTCGGTTTGTACCGTTTGCCACTGTAGGAGGCAGTCCGAGAAAAATTAACATGGGCAATGAGAGAGCTGAACCTCCTCCTGCGAGTGTATTAATAAATCCAGCCAATAGGCCAATAAAAATTACAGCAACATAGATGTACCATTCCATATCCATATCAATTGCGAACAATTTCAAATGTACACATATTATTTTTTATGAAACGCTGGGATATATAAAGATGCTATGCCTGTAAGAATAGTAAGTTCACCCGCAATAAATAATAACCAGTTGAATTTTTTTGGAATATAGTTATATGCAAATTTACTCACCATTTCGGGATTAGAATTACTCAATAGCATTTTCCATCCTACTGAGTTTACCATATAACTACTATACTCCCAGGTAAAAGATAAAAAAACTAAAACAGAACCAAGGATAAGAAGCCACCATGAATACCTGGAAAGAAAGACCGGATTGTCAGCACTGTACCGGGATATTATGATTATGGATAATAAAATCATAGTAACCGATATTATTAATGGACAAATAACCGGACCTATCCAAGTGACAGGAATTAAAAATAGTATATCCCATGTGAAAAATGAATCAGGCCAGTTTATCATGAGTTTTAAAAACACATAATAGAATATATCCCAGACTGCAAAGCTAAATATGAACCAGGCAAACCTCTGTAAAAAATTTTTTCCGGCAAGGAATCCAATAGATAAAAGAATTATTAGGGTTGCAAGTTCCCTGATTATTTCTGTTAAAATTATTTTATCCATCATGGCTCTCATTGGAAAATCAAATCCATCCGGGTAATAAATTTCTCTGAGATAGATTACTACTGCACTTTCAAGAAGTGCAAGCGCTATGCAAAGTATTGTAACCCAGATGAGATAATATCGCCATAAGTACGACATCTTCATAGAAAGAAGTATTATTTATGGAATAATTCAAAGCCATTTAGGGCTAATTTACAGCAAGATAATTATTTCAGTTTAAAGATGTAGGTAATGGTTCCTACCTGAATAGCCGGAGCATCTGATTTGCTGTCGAATTTGCTGACAAGGGCATATTTTTTTGCTATGCCAAGTAAGTAGCTGTCTAGTGTAGTAGAACCCTTTACCCCAGGAGTGGCATTAACTACTTTACCGGATCTGTCTACTCTGATTTCAACTACAACAGTACCTTCTTTCTGAGAATCAATATCCGGTTTTGGTAGGGATAAAACATTTCTTCCTGCCAAATCCGGCCTCACACCTGCCCCGCCCATTCCTAATGAATAATCAGTAGCATTTTCAGAACCAGTTGGGCTGCCCTGGTTTCCTTCACCTTGAGTAATCCCTTCACCTTGTGTACTAGTTGAATTGGTCTTTTTGCCTCTATACATTGCCCTTGAGTCAACGGTGGGTTGTATTTTTGTTTCCTCTTTTGCCTTGGTTTCTGTTTTTTTTGTGGTTGGCGCTATTTTTGTATCTACTTTCTTTTCCTCTTTAGCCTTTGGCTTGGTGGCAGTTTTCACTGCTGGGGCTTCTTCAGTTTCCTGAGTCAGGAATGCTTCTTCTGCCTGGGTACTTTGACTTGTTTCTTCAGACTTCTGAGGTTCCGGTTTGCTCACTTCTTCGTTAAATTTCGGTTCAATATCTCCAGAACCAAAATCAGAATCTCCAAAATTGATAAGAATCCCACTTTCTCCAGGCAAAGGCAAAGGTGTTCTAAAGCCGAAAAGGATAAACATCATCAGCAATGTTATATGGAAAATGACAGATCCTATAAGTCCCCTGGAATCAAAGTTCATGAGGTTTATACTTATGTTTTATTAATTCTCGGGTGCTGTAGCAAGTATAACTTTATACTTATGCCGACGTGCAATATTCATTACTTTCACAACATACTCGATGGGCACACTCTTGTCGGCATGCAATGAAATAGTAGGCTCTACCCTAAACTTGAGTTCTTTTTCCAGAAGAGGTTCCAATTGATTGAACGAAACTGGTTGTATCCTGCCATCTACAATTATATGGTATTTTAAATCAGGAGTGATAGAAACAGCTACATGCTTTTTTGCTGCCGTTTGATTGTTACTTTGCGGCAATAGCAATTTTAAAGCATTAGGTGTAATTAGTGTAGAAGTAAGCATAAAGAATATCAGCAATAAGAATACGATATCAGTCATACCCGACATACTGAACTGAACACTTACTTTATTTCTTGAAGTCAGAGACATAATACCTTATTTATTTCTTTGAAGGTTCATTGAGTAAATCCATAAACTCGCTCATTGTTCCCTCTAATTTGAAAACTACCTTCTCAACTCTGGCTACCAGAACATTGTATGCAAAATAGGCAATGATACCAACAATTAATCCTGCAACCGTTGTAATTAAGGCCGTGTATATTCCATTTGAAAGCAAACCAACATCAATGTTATTTGCCTGCTGAGCCATATCATAAAAGGCTCGTACCATTCCCATCACGGTGCCAAGAAATCCAATCATTGGAGCACCGCCGGCGACTGTAGCCAGAAGCGGTAAACTCTTCTCAAGTTTATAAATTTCTAATTTTCCAACATTTTCTATTGCAGCATTTACATCATTCAAAGGACGTCCGATACGTTGAATGCCCTTTTCTACCATTCTGGCTGCAGGATTATGAAAAGATTGACATAAGGCAAGGGCTGCGTCCAGCTTTCCATCATAGATGTAATCCTTAATCCTGTTCATAAAATTAACATCGATTTGAGATGCTTTGCGAACAGCAAAAAAACGTTCGAAAAAAATATAAACTGCAATGAAGGACAGAAAAAGAATAGGAACCATTATCCATCCGCCCTTTTGAGCCAATTCCAGGAAAGGCATTTTCATTTCATCTGCCTCCTGAGCCATTAATTCAGCTGCTTCACTGACTTCAGCCTGTAGTATGAAAAATAAATTCATCATTATAGTATATAATATTTCTTTAAAGTTATTAAAACGTATACTTTGGAATTTTATTTCGGACGGAAAATTTTAAACAATTACTTATTATCGGATTTCACCTTCCTGGATTTCTTCTTATTTTTTCCAGTGATTTTGTCCCAATATCTTTTCATAAGAGCTCCGAATGAATTGAATTCTTCCATATAAAAAATGCCAACTCCCTGTGTATATGGCGAATAGTCTGTTAATAGGTTGTCATTTGACCTGTTAAAAGCCCTTACTCTTACCTTTCCCTTTTTATTAATTTTATAGTCAACATCAAAATCACCAACAATTTTGTTTGTATTCTGAGCCTCAGCATTTGTTTTCATATCCACACTCCCATCAATACTCAGCCTGTCATTCAGAAGTTGAGTAGAAAGAGCCACCTCAACCTCACGATCTGTTATTTCACTGCCGGGACGATAATTCACTCCAATATCAAACTCATTGCTTATTTGGGAAAGCCAATTGCTCAATTGATTTGATAGTAATTCACTGGCATTGGCATTTACCCCAGACATATTAGTGCCGGAAGAAGGATCATTCTGATTTTCAATATCAGGTTGGAATTTGCTAAGTACCAATAAGGACAAAAACTGTTTGCTTACATCTTCTTCTGTATTGATCCTGCTATTCACCCTGCTTCTTGTCTCTTCATCGGCATAGGGTAAGTACAAATCATATGTTATGGTAGGAGCTGATAATAAACCGGTTAAATAGATTCGGCAATCAACAGTAACACGCCCCTGGTAACTATCGCTTTCCCCAACTCCATATAAATCTGAAAGGGAAGCCTTTGTTCTGTAAACAGCCTTAATATCAACCTGAGCATTTAATGGATCACCCGTCCATCGTAATACGCTCCCCTCCTGTATCTTTAATCTTTTGTTTATAACATCCTGAAGTGTAAACAAATAATCTCCCTTCTCAATAGCGTATTCGCCAAGAAGCTCAAAACCACCAAGAGAATTAATCGACATTTTCATTTCTCCGGTTCCGCTGGCTTTAATAATATCACCTATCTTAGGATCGAATATAATCTGTACCTCGGCTTCCGGTGTTACATTTAGATTAAAATCCATTTGTATTCCACTCAGATCTACTTTGTATTCAGGTTCGGATTGAATATTCTTTGTTTCTGAGGTATCGTTTCGTATAAAGTTTATATAATTAAACTCTGATACTTCAGAACCCTCGTTCAATGGTATGAAAAATCGAGTGTTTTTACCTGTTTCAGCTTCAATATCAAAATTAAGTGAAGCAGGTTCACCCTTTAAACGAACTATTCCTGTAGCGTAAGCAATTCCATAAAATTGACTGTTGTCTTTCTCTCTTGTGTCAAGACAAAGAAGGTTTTGTGCATTAATAGCAAGGTTCAAAGAAATATCTTTCAGGTATTCCGTCCTGATCATTCCATTTATAAATGCTGAATTGCCATCCCTATCAGAAAACTCAACATTGTTAAAAATGAAATTATTATTTGAAATTTCGATGTCAGTATTGAAATTGTATCTTGTATTGAGATAGTCTACCGTAAGAGCATCATTCTGCAAGCTCAACTTCCCTGATAGAGTTGGTTTCCCTTTTACCCCTGTTAATTGTATATCTCCATTCATTGAACCACGAATATCTGAAAATATTCCAGTAAGAAATGGATTAAAAATACTGGTGATTAAACCATTTAAGGAAATCCGGAAATCCATCTTCCCCATTTCATTGGGAAAATAATCTCCTGAAAATTTCACTGTAGTATTTTCCTCACTCATGGCTACAGCATCAACATTCAGAGATTGTTTCTTATTGTTCCATGTCGAATTAATATTACAATTTCCCAGGTTAACTCTGTTAATACTCAAATCATCAATTGTAAGTGAAGAAAAAAACAGTGGATTCTTCCTAATTCCAGACATATTCCCTGTCCCGTTAATATTTCCTCCAAATTCAAAATCTCTTTTTTTAGTAAAGAAATTTACATTGCCAAGATTAAAATCTTTAAAAGAGAAAAGTAGATTATCTCCTGAAACATCGGTAAGCTTACCGTTTACCAGAATATACTGATCATCGTGAGTTAATTTAACTCGGTCAACCTCTATTCCGGAAGAATCAATTGCAATCATGCACTTATTAAGATTCCAGACCGAATCACTAATGGTAATGGATGAAGCATCCAGATCAATGCGATATTTGTTAAGATCATTATTAACATTCAGGATGGAAACACTGCCCATCAGTTTACCCTTATATAAAGTAGAATCCCAGTTTAGCCATCGTGTTGTAAAATCAATTTTATTATTGGAAGTAGTAGACTCTAAAGTGAAATTCTCAAAATCGATTCGCTCATTGAAATTAAATACCCTGCTTCCTAAGATGGCATATATTACTGAATCTTCAGATCTTAAGTTGAATACCAATCCCTCCCAACTGTTTGTTTTAATTTTCACCTTAGGGGCAAAAACATCAATCTTTAAAAATCCTTTATTTTCAGGCAAATAAGTTCCTTTTATTGAAGCATCCGAGCTAATAAAGTAGTCAGGGTAGAAAAAATTAAAGAATGGTCCGGTTCTTTTGAAATCCACATTGAGATTTAATTGCTCATGTTCAAGTTGATCATTTATAATATACTTCTTCTTGATTATTGCAGGAACAAATTCCGAAAGGTAATTTACAATATCATGGTGCAGAGTAGATAATTTATATTTACCGGAGATTGTTGCATCCAAAATATCCGATTGTAAAATTACTTCATTCAATTCCTCAGTATTCTGAATTACTATATCAAGATCGTACACCTGAATTTGTTTTTCAGTTTTTGAAAACAGAGAGTTGAGCAATTTAAATTCTCCATTCAGTTCATCCAGTGAATTTCCTTCAAGATTTGCATTTACAAGAAATGAAGCATAATAATTTGAATCTGTATTTGAAATATTTAGAGCAAATAAATTGGCCTTTATAACATTGGCTTGAAATATATAACGTCTCGGCTCAGCAGCCATATCCAGCAAACCCTTAAATTCCAGTTTAAAATTAGGATCATTCACATCCAAAATGCCATTAAAATTCTCATTTGAAATATTTCCTTGCACTGAAATATTTTGATAAGAGTAATCCTTAATGGTTATTTTATTTATGAATCCATGAATATCTGCCTGTATTGGAACATCTCTTGTATAAATACCCTCCATTTCTGCATCAATACTTATGTTTCCAAGCATTCCTGGTTTACCGAAAATATCACCTAAATAAAACTCGTCTGTATTAACCCTGCCTGAGAAAGAAATTCTATTAGCCGAATCAGGTACTATCAATAAATCTGTTCGTATTTCTCCAAGATTGGTATTTAGTTTTCCATGGGCAACAAAATCAGTGAAAAAACCAGTAAAATTCCCTTTGTATTTGAAGTCCTTTAATTTTTCAAACCTTTCAGGAATAGTAATGGTTTTGTTTCCGGGCAATCTTAATGTGGTTAAATCCTTTGAATTTGTTACTAATTCTGTCAGATTGAACACAAGAAATGTCTGATCAATATCTGGCAATCCGTTCATATCAAAATTTCCGGAAATAATTGATGAATTTCCCCAACCGATAAGCAACTCTTTGCTTTTGATATTAGAAAGGGGACCGTAAAATCTGCCCGAGAGAGATAAAGCCTGGTAATTATTCCAGAAGATATTAGAGAAGTAACCCAGATCATATGTATTCAAATTCGATTCCTCAAAAAACATGTCAAAATCTACCTTTTCAAAAAGCTTGTCCGGTTTAAAATCTTTGAACTGATCAAAGGTCATGTGAACTTTTTTGGCCTTAATATTGGAATTATCAGTCTCAATAATAACATTATCAAAAAACATGTGCTTATTGCATATTTCGAGATTGCATTCCAGGAAATCAAGATCAAAACCGCTGCGATCAGTAAAGGCCAAAGATTTTACATGCATCTGGACTGTATCGCCAAAAATCACCAGATTTTGAGTCTTCACATTAAAGTCATTGAGGACCATATTACTAAAATCTATTCCCTGGGTTTCTTTTCCTTTATTATCATTAATTATTTGAAAACGACTATCAACAATCTCAATGCTCCTGATTTTAACAGGATTTTTTTCTTTTAAAGTGTCTTTATTTGCTTTGATATAATCAATTAAAAAACTTAGATTAACTGTTCCGCTTGAATCAATCCTGATCTTAAGATTTGCTCCTTCAAGTAATAATTTACGAAGTATAATTTTTTCAGAATCCTTCTTTGCCAAAATATCGAACAGTATGGGCATCACAGCTTCAGTATTAGAAGAGTAAATTAGTGTGTCGTTAAATTGATCGCCAATAAATAAATTCTCGAATTTAACCCTGCGAACCCCCACTATTCTGGCTTTAGAGTAGTTTATATCAATACCAACTGCAGAAGAAATTTTAATGACAATTTCTTTAATAATGTAATCCTGAATAGGAGGAATCCGAAAAATACCGTAAAGCAATACAGGAAACAGTGTAAATATTACCAGCAGGTAAGACACAAGCTTCACTATTTTTTTGATAATTTTGTTCATCTTCGGATGGATGCAAAAATACATTATATCATCAAAGACACCTAAATAACTAAAAATTAATGGATATTATTATTCTGGGTATTGAATCATCCTGCGATGATACTTCAGCTGCTATTGTAAAAAACGGATATGTA
>CAYWBC010000070.1:0-20168 GCA_964456285.1 uncultured Bacteroidales bacterium | reverse complement strand
CTTCAATCAGAGTCGATTTTACAACATCATAAGTTAGAATTTCAAGCATGGCTTCTTTTTTAAAAGAAAAGCCTAATGCAGCCATCTTACCTAATAATTTCCCCTGCAAATTCCTGACATTACTTACTGAGTTCAATAATAATCTATCGTCCCAGTTAAATTTTGGCCAATCCGGATTTTGATGTATATACATATTCTCCTTAAAATTTGCGTTAAATATAAACCATATTCTCCGCAATAAAAATTATTCTCCTTATAATATGCGGAGAAAATAACTGTTAATTTCCGCAAATCATTAATTTCACTAATTACTTTTTAAATCAACACCCATTTTACTCCGCTCCGCTTCGCAAAAAGAGTGTTGCTCCCGGCATTAAACGAGCAACCTCTCTCCTTCTACATATTTGAAATTTAAATCTGAGAGTTTTATAACGGCAAGATTGTATAATATGATCGAAGCTTACATTAACATAATGCACTTCCATTATAAGACAGGCATGTCGTAATAATTAGCACTATATTAAGTAGCCGCATAACTGATAATAATTGATTTTTATTGTATGCTCTGGAAAAGTATTTACTTATCAAGCTCAAGACAAGCTAACTCAGAGAACTCTGGATCATGTAAGAATGGTTCAATGGTCTCCTGGTTTGAAATTAAAAGTTGTGCGATTTCCTCAGTTGTTAAATTTCCGGTTCTGATCCAGATAATTTTAGGTGGATGTCCGTTAATAATACTGATATCATAAAAATCCGCATCGAAAGTTACAATGGCTAGATCCTTCTTTTTTGCATAATCCCAAATTTCTGAATCTTCGCAATCACTTAGACTACATTCAGAAATATGAAGACATCCGGAAAAATAGCTTTGAAGCTTTTTAGTTATTCGAAATGAAATGTTTTGATCAAACAGTAGTTTCATGATGCATGCTGTAATTTATGCTCTCTGTCAGCTGCATATGCTAAGCATGCCTTTATATCCTCTATGGTTAACTCAGGAAAGTCCTTAATAATATCTTTGGAATCCATTCCGGATGCCAACCATCCAAGTACATCATAAACAGTAATCCTGGTATCTCTGATACAAGGTTTACCAAAGCGTTTATTTGGATTCCTTCTTATTATATTTTTATAGTTAACCATATTAAAGTGTTTGTACAAAAATAGTAAATCTAGAGATATAATCAATTAACAGTCTGGTTTTGGTATTCACACACATTTTACTCCATTCTTACGCAAAAAGAGTGTTGCCTCCATCATTATAATTGGCAGCCTCTCCCCTTTTCCATTTAACAAATTTTAGGACTGAGAGTTTTATAACGGAATGATTGTAAATAAGATCAAAGCTTACTTTAATCCCGATGAAAAATCGGGACATTACCATTATACGACAACCGCAGAAAATTTACGGCCACTGTGTGGTTAGTATAAAATCAGTACTAGGACAAGCTTCAGCTTGATCCGAGTTCGGTCCCGATTTATGTTAAAGTAAATTTTAGGTATCCTATCCTTACAACTTATCTAAAAACGTTTAGAATTTTAAACTCTTAGACACTTAAGTAAATTTTCCTCAATGCTCAGAATAATTCAAGTGATCAAGTATAATAAATACTATATTAAATAGCGCCTTTTGTGCTATAGTATTTTGGAAACAAAGTGTTATAGATTTCATTCTAAAAATCAAGAGTATCAATAAAATTTTTGTAACTTAACTTAAAGAGCTTATATATTTTCATTTCGAATAAAAGTATATAAAAGAAAGAATAAAATTATGCATTTACAGTCATTCGGTGCGCTTTTCCAAAAATCTTTTAAATTTCTTTCCTGCATTTAGACACTAAGAACTAAATTGACTGATGGGATTCTTTAATAAACTGATTATTAATAGGATATTTGATATAATCTGCAAAATAATCCGCCTTCACATTATCTTATATCCCCTTTGGAATATGAGTGTTAGTGCACAGACAATAAATCCCAACTTCGAAAGAATAACTATTAAGGATGGTTTAACGCAATCCACAGGCACTTATATTATTCAGGATAACAAAGGTTTCATGTGGTTTGCCACATATAATGGTATTAATAAATATAATGGTTATACAATCACAACTTACAAACACAGTGCAAACGATAGTACAAGCTTAAGTCATAATGGAATTGTTTATCTGTTTGAAGATAATGAGGGTTATATTTGGGTAGTGAACAATGGCAATACCGGACTTGATAGATATAATCCCGAGACGGATAATTTTACACGGTATTCTTTTGATCCCAATGACTCAACAAGTATTAGCAGTAACGATATATACCATGTTACGCAGGATAAATCGGGTAATATATGGATTTGTGCCAATAATGCGCTTAATCTTGTAGTTCGAAAAAAGGATGGGAATAAAACAATCACCCATTTTAAACGATTTTATCTGCCATCTAACATCTCTGATATTACACTGGCATATGAAGATAGAAATGGCCGTTTATTATTATTTTCGAATTATTTAATCTTCTTTGACAGAAAAACTCATATCTTTCATAATACCAATATAAAACTTGTTGAATCAGAAATGACCTCATTGTCTGAGGATAAATCTGGCAATCTTTTCATGGGAACATTAGAAGATGGTACTATTAAACTTTCCTATAATCAAAATAGTAATGAATATAAAAGGGCCGCATTAGAAGAGATAAGTATATGCTCAAGCGATCGTAACTATGTAATAATCGATGAAAATGAGCAAATCTGGATCGGAACCTCAACAAGAGGTTTATATAAATATAATAAAGACAAAAATAAATTAATAAATTATGTGAATGACGAACTGAATAACCGATCAATCAGCGATAATACAATTCAAAGCTTGTATATCGATCGTACGGGTATTCTATGGATTGGTACTTTTAGCCAGGGTATTTGCAAATATGATTTGTATAGCAAAGAGTTTTTCCACATCAAATCTATACCAGGTAAAATTAATTCCCTTAGTGGTAATCTTATATCAGGAATAGATGGGATTACCCCTGAAGAATTATGGGTTGGAGTGGGGAACAACGGAGGAGTAAACAGGATGCTATTCCATGGAGAAAATGAACCAACTGTCATACATTATCAATACAAACCAGACGATAGGAATAGTATCGCTAGTAATAATACTCTTTGTCTTGTACAAAGAAAAAACGGAGATGTATGGGTAGGCAGCGTAGGGGGTTATGTGTCAAGGATTATTCCTGAAGCTCCTGAAAAAGGAAATAGTGCTGTTGTAAAACGATATCCAGGCCAGGGCTGGACTTTTACTCTATTCGAAGATAGTGAAGGCACCTTGTGGGGTGGTACCTGGGACGAAGGTTTATGGAAATATAATGATGCAACAAGTGAGTTTACCTATTTCCTTCACGATCCTGAGAATCCCTCAAGTTTATGTGATAATGTAGTTTGGGCAATAAGTGAGGATAGGTATAATAACCTATGGATTGGAGGTAATAGTAAAGGTTTAAGTATCCTCTCTGCCGGAGAAAGAACCAAACCTAATCCTGAATTTATAAATTTCGGATTCGAACAGGGAAATCCCAGGAGCATTAGTAGCAATACCATTCATGCAATTTATCAGGATCGGAAAGGAACTATGTGGATTGGAACCAACAATAGTCTCAAAATTTACCACAATTTCATTTAGCATAGGTTGATAAGAGGGTGGCAAATACTGGCCAAATATTTCAGTTGTAAATAAGATCAGGCTAAGAGCCATGAGTATCTTTAGTATTTTAATATCTATTGACAGTATATGTTTGTCTATGGGAAAATGGTAACTAATATGCTAAGTCTGATTAATTAATATACGAATAATTTTTCGCATTCAATAGTAGGATTCAAACTCAAAATCTTAGATAATATTTAGCTCAAATAGCCAATAATATTATCATAGAGATTTAGTGGGTAATGTGATTGTAAATGTTGATCCCTTCCCTACTTCACTTTCAGCCTTAATTGAGCCATAATTTTTTTCAACAAATTCTTTGCAAAGTATCAATCCAAGGCCAGTACCTGATTCTCCGCGTGTTCCATGTGTCGATTTTGAGATTCCTATATCGAAAAGGCCTGCAATTTTTTCTTGGTCAATGCCAACACCAGAATCTTTTATTTTTACTACCACATGTAAATTGTCCTGTTCACATTCAATGCGGATCACTCCATTTTCAGTAAACTTTATTGCGTTTGCAATTAGGTTGCGGAGCACCATATTGATCATATTCCTGTCGGCATAAACTTTAATATTTTCATTGGCAATTGTACTTATCTGAATGTATTTATCTTTCAAGAGGTTCTCAACCAATACTTTATTAGAATCAATCAGCTCGTTTAGATAAAACTCTTCAGGATAAAATTCAATACTTCCGGTTTGCGATCGCGACCATTGCAAGAGGTTTTCAAGTAGTTTAAATATATTCTTTGAAGATTTGTAAATGATGTGAATCAGGTTCTTTTTCTTATCATCGTCATACTTTTCGTACTTAATAGTGAGTAATTCGCAAAAACCAACGATACCCACAATGAATGATGAACTTGACTATTATTGATTTAATTATTGGTTTTCACTAGTTCATTTACTGCCACAGAAAGAACAATATATTCAGCCGAACCACCGATTGTCACTTCGTTTTCAGCCCATAAAAACGGCCAATCATCTTTATTTTCAAGAAAGTCAGGCTTTAGTAATAGCAATCCCGGAACTATACCTCCGGCAATAGTTGTGAAATCAGCCCTGTTATTACCATAAGCAACTTTTTTAGAACGTGTTCCTACAGCATTTACAAAAGATATATTTGAATAAGGATGACAACCAAAAATAAAATTCAGACCTCTGAAAACGTGCTCACTATCCATAATCTCCGGGAAAGCTTTATAAGCATAATAGTTTGTAATTGCTGCATTTAAAATTATTCCACTACCACCCCATCCTCTATGTGATATTGGTATTCCATATGGATTATTCTTCTCCATTTCTTCAATTGATTCCTTGTACTTAACAATATAAGCTTTAAGTTTGGCTTTATATGCAGTATCCATATAAGGTAATGCTTTCAATGCCGGATTAAGGTAAGTGCTTAAAAAAAACATTTGAACAAAATCTTGTCCTTTGTTTGATTGTTCAAGCAAATTCCAGATATTTTCCTGAAACCTGTTTAAATATTTCTTGTTTTTTGTAGTAATGTATAATTGAAGAACAGTATTTACTTCCGCACTTCTGGCTATCATGTGCATCCACGGTTCACTAAAATCATTACTGTCTTTTTTCATTGCTTTGTCAGCTTCTTCCAACAGTTTTTCTGCAAAAGTCAGGCTCTTTTTGGCAAGATCGTCATTATACCCAATTAGTGCTCTGTTTGCTGCTGCTAAAGTTCCTGCTGTCTGATAATCTAAATATGTAATGCGATTGGTAAATGCCCAGCGATCATCCGGAGTTCCGCTTGATACACCGTCGATCTCGTAAAGTTTGAGATTTGGATTATAGAAGAGATTATCTGTTTCTGTAGATGCATCTCCCAGATGGTGATATTGGTGCAGATTCGGAACAATTATCCCACGAACCGGGTGACCAATATTTTCTATTTGTGCTACCAGATTTAAAGTGCCATGTTCAATTTGCTGTAAAATATCGGGTTTTCCATCCGGACGATGAATATCAACAAAACGGGTTTCCTGATCAATGTAGGTTTCATCTCTTTCGACCTTAAAGTTTTCCCATAATTCGACAAAATCTGAAATTACTCTATTATGTGATCCTGTTTGAATATCGAAATCTCCTGCATCAAACCATCCTCCAATTGCCATTCCAGGAATATGTTCCAATGGTTTGTATTTGGTATCTGTACTTGGCCCTTGTTTGTAACCGTCGAAATGCTGATGATTTACAGGAGCCTGAAGGCAGTCATCAAGAAAAGGCACACCATGCCATGTACGATAAGCCTCATTCACCTGCATGTGATCCATTTGTACGGGGAACCAGACATCTAGCGTTGGATGCCAAATATTATCATATACATTTGGTCCAATAACAAAAGTGTTGGTTTTTTGCCCACCATATAGGATATAATATATACCCGGCTCATCTATTGCACTGAAATCAAATTTTGCATAATTATAGCGAAGGTAATGTCCCCATACTTTAACTTCACCTTTAAATTTCTCAACAGATATACCTTCCTTATTAATCTGAAACAAAGTTGCGGTTTTTAAAGGTGTATCATTTTTATCCAGTTCAATAACCGCAACTTTTTCCTGACTTGGGACATAACCTACTTGAGAAAAGCCAATATTAGGTTTCCTGATCCAATTTGGAATGGCGTTAAGCTCCAGGTACCAGGTCAACACTTTTCCGGTTTTATTAGCCGGTAACAAACTGCGCAGAATAAACCATCCATTTTGAGCCAGGTTTCGTCCATCGAAAAACATTAATTCGGCGTCATAACTTTTCACCTTTACAAAGCGTTCCGGATCTTCCGGGGCTAATACAATGCTTTTACCAGTTGCCAGAGGATATGGAACAATAAATTCGTTCTTACCTCTGTCGTCAAAAGTTGAATGACCTCCAAACTGAGAGATTTTTTTACTGTCGGATTCAATTTTCGTATCGCCATAAGGATATCTTGGAAAGACCCCGGGCCTATTATCAATCAAGTAAGTTTTTCCAAAGTATGCCGACGGTAAAAATTCCAGGTTAAACCCGGCATTTCCTTCCAGTTCTTTAGGAATCGGATTATCTAAAAAAACACTGATTTCAACCCCCTCATCTTTTGCAGTCACACTTATTTTTGATTTGAAATCGAATTCTTCATAGTATAGTTCTACATTAATAGTATTACTATCATTTTCCACTTTGCGATCTACAAGGCTAGGTACCAGATCCCACTGTTCGGGAGTGTTCTGTAATCTGACAGCGCCTCCGGTTACGGTTCTTACACCATGGTGTATAAATTCTATACCAGCAGTTTTTTCGTCAAAAAACATCCCGTTATATTGGTTATTGAAGACCAATATATTAACTCCCGGTTTTTCAAAATATCCTAATTCATTTAAGCTAAGTTGTTGACTATATGTATGTTGTATTATACATGTAGAAATTAAAAATAAAGCGGTTTTTTTTAGCCTTGATAGCATAATTTTAAGCTTGTGAGTTATTCGTATTTTTTGAATTTTTCAGGAGTAAATTTACTTTTCAATTTCAAAAATTCCTTGTTATTGCAAATATGGTCGTTATTGGGGAAAAAAGTTCCGGTAGATCATAATAAAATTGATCTACCGGAATACCCCTTAACCTACATACCTATTAATTGTATAAACCAAAACCCTTACTAATTTATGTTTGTATTGGATGCAGTCTCTTCAAGTGGATAAGGCAATAATGCTTTATCGGGGTTTGATGCTATATATCCAACAGGATCTGGATTAAGCACTGAGAATTTATTATTCTTTCTCCAGCGTGCAAGTTCCAAAACTCTAAGTTTTTCATTTGAAAATTCAACCAGTGATTCATGAATAATTGCGCGCATTACTTCATCATAACTGTCACATGGATAGTTTGATGTCGGATAATCGGGCATATCAACACTTGCCCGGGCACGTATCTCATTTAGATAAACAATTGCTTGTGCTTGCGAACCGGTTTCATTTTCACATTCGGCCAGTTTAATAAGAACTTCTGCAAAACGCATATTCCTGTAATTAATGTTAGATGTGTAATACCCACCCGGATCTAATTTGTACATTGGTGAGTATTTTTTCCAACTGATTTTAATGGTTTCGCCATGAAAAGTTGAAGAATAACCATTTTGCATTTCATCGGTAAGCACTATTGGATCTTCCGGGGGACCAAAAGTATCGCCTGAAAAATATGCCGTTTCATGCAAACGGGGATCTTCTTTCGTGTCGCCATTGTCTAAGTGTTCAAAATCGTTAAGAAGTTTATCAGATGGAATACAATTTCTCCATGCTACCGGACTATAATCCTGGAACATAACATTGGACCTTTGATTTGTAGAGTTACCATCACCACCCCAGGTAAATCCATCACCTGCAAAACCGATTTCAAAAATAGATTCCTCATTGTACTCGGTTTCTTCCAAAAAATTGTCAGCGTAATTATCCACAAGAATATACGGACCATTCTGATAAATGTCTAATAAAACGGTATGGGCCTCAGAATACTTTCCCTGGTGCATCAGTACCCGAGCCAATAATAACTTAGCTGCCCCTTTTGAAGCTCTGCCTGCATCATCTCCCGAATACGTCCATTCCAGGTCGCTCTGAATGGCAGTTAAATCTGTTTCCAGCAACTCATAAACTTCTGATTCTTCGGAAAGAGGTTTTGCATCTTCAGGGGTTTCTGCAGGTTCCGTATATATTGGAATTCTTCCCCAATTAACAACCAAATAGTAATATGCATAGGCACGTAAAAATTTTGCTTCCGCTATTCTTTGGTTCAATAATGCGGCATCAATATCTTCAATTTCGGAGCCAAACTGAATCACAGCATTTGCCCTGTGTATCATTCGGTATAGTCCTCTCCAGGCCGCCTGGATCGGATAATTACTATTATCATACGTTCCATCAAGCAATTGTGCGTTATGAGTTTCTAGCTGACTACCACCTGCAGCATGTTCATCTGCACGACAGTCAGAAAAATATTGCATCATCCTGCCCCATAAATCAGCTCCATAAAATTTGGAGTATATTCCATTAGTCGCAGCAGTCAATTGATCGGCATTTTTATAATACTGGTCCGATGTAAACTGATTTGGATTTGTTTGATCTAACAGGTCTTCGTTACACGAAGGTGCGAGGATGAAGACCAATAAAAGTAAAACTATATATTTTATATTCATTTTCATTTTCATCTTTTTTAATGTTAGTAATTTAATCATTGCTTAAAATGACAGGCTAATACCAATTATATATGTTCTTGGTTGTGGATAAAATCCGAAATCTACTCCTTGAAGCAATGTGGCATTCTCCTCGCCGGAATAACTAGATGAAGCACCAATTTCCGGGTCATAACCAGTATATTTTGTTAAAGTTAAAAGGTTTTGAGCCGTAGCATAAATACTAAATCCGGAAACTATTCCATTTAATATGGATGACATTGTTTTTTGAGGTATACTGTAGCTAATAGTAAGATCTTTAATTCTTAAATAGGATCCATCTTCAACAAACCGATCGGAAGTACGGGCATTGTGATTTGGATCACCACTTACTGCCCTGGGTACATCAGTATCTGTATTTGAAGGTGTCCATGCATCAAGTACCTTTTTATCGCCGTTAAATAAGCGCATCATACCTTGTGTAAGTACACTGGTACCATTGTATATTTCATTACCGTATACTCCCTGAAGAAGTAAGGAGGCTCTAAAACCTCTATAACTGGCAGCTATATTTAGGCCATAGGTAAAATCAGGCAAATAACTGCCAAGAAATTTACAGTCCTGTTCGTCAATGACTCCATTTCCATCCAGATCCCGAAATTTAATATCACCAGGTGCAGTGCTTTCTGTCTGGTAATATATTCCGTTGGCAGGATCAGGATTTAAGGCATCAATTTCAGCTTGTGTCTGGAAAATACCTTCAACTTCCCAGCCATAAAATCCTTGTATGGGTTCACCTTCTACTGTCCGTGTAATTGTATAACCACCATAGTCAGACGTTGTACCTCCTTTGTCAATGTTAGGTTGTCCAGTACTTAATTTTAAGACTTCATTTCTAAGGAAGGTAATATTTCCATCAATTGAAATATCAAATTCACCGAATTTTTTACTATAGCCTATATTAAACTCATATCCCCAATTTTTCATTGAACCTATATTTGTCGCAGGATTTTCAGCATATCCCAAAGAAGTAGGCAATGGATTGTCAACAATTAGGTTATCAGTCTCACGTATAAAATATTCAGCAGAAAAAGAGATGGAATTTTCCAACAATGCTAAGTCGAATCCAAAGTTGGACATGGTAGTAATCTCCCATTCCAGGTCTTTGTTCGGCAATTTATTGTAATATGCCCCGACATTGTTGGCATAATTGTTATTAAATGGTACGGTGGTATTGGTATAAACAGAAGATTGCCATGGATATGCATCAACCGCATTAAATCCAAGCTTTCCGTAACTTGCACGCAATTTAAGATTCGAAATAACATTAACATTCTCCATGAAACTTTCTCTGCTTATTACCCATCCTGCAGAAGCTCCGGGAAAATATCCCCATTTTTTGCCTGGAGCAAATACTGAAGAACCGTCGCGACGAATTGAGAAATTCACCAGGTACTTATTATCAAATGCATAATTTAATCTTCCTGCATAAGATAGTAAGACCGTTTTTTCTTCATATCCATCAAGGGATTGGGCTGAGGAACCGGCCAATTGATTTAGGTCATTCGTTGGCTGTTTACCACTTCCGTTAAGAACAAACTTTTTTGTTTGCTGTTGCTCTGCCACTAAAACAGCATTAATATTATGTTTACCAAAATATTTATCAAAAGTCAACTGGTTAGTAATAATAGGAGAAAAATAAGTATAACGCTCATCGGTCAGTTCATTTTCTACTCTAACGCTATAACCTTCATTATAAATAGGTAATCTTATTATATGTCTATCTGTTATATAGTCAATACCTATACTTGAGCGAAACTTTAACCAGTCTGTAAATCTCAATTCAGCATATACACTACCAAGGATGTCTACAATATTAGTCTGATTAGTTTCCAATTCAGCTATACGTACAGGATTTTCCGCATCGCTTCCATCTGTAGTCTGTGCTCCTCCGAATCCACCTTCATTCGTTGGATTGTAAACAGGAACATAAGGTATCTGGTTCACAATATGTTTTACTATGGTACGTCCACCAGCAATTCTTAGACTGGACATTTCACTATACGATGCTTTTATGTTTTCTCCAATGGTAATAAATTTATTTAATTTACTTTCAGAGTTAATCCTGAAACTATGCCTGTTATAATCAGTACCCAGCATAATACCTTCTTGTGAAAATCTACCATAAGAAGTGTAAATACGGTTTTTTTCATTACCTCCCGCCAGACTTACATTAAACTGTGCAATAGGAGCTGTGCGAAACATTTCATCCTGCCAGTCCGTTTCAGTTTGGGCATAAGTTTGCGATGCACCTTCATAAATTGGCTCATCCATATTTGTAAAGCGGTATGGTAATTCCAATCCTGCATTTGTGAGCAGTTCGGAACCGTATTGAATATACTCATCTCTATTTAATAAGTCGAGCTGCTTCCATGCTTTTTGAATCCCATAGGAGGCATCAATATTCAATGTAATTTTATCAGATCTTTTGCCCGTTTTGGTTGTGATAATTACAACTCCATTTGCTGCACGAGATCCGTAAATCGCCGCTGACGCAGCATCTTTTAAGATAGATACTGACTCTATGTCCTTTATATTGAAATTGTTAAGATTATCAACGGGCATACCATCAATAACATACAGCGGATCGGAAGCATAATTTACCGAACCTATACCGCGTATGCGCACTGTTGGAGATGTGCCGGGACTTCCGTTGTTTACTACAGTAACACCTGAAACCTGGCCCTGCAAAGCGGATTCAATAGAACTGACAGGTTTTGATTCAAGAGACTCTCCGCCCAGTTTCGTAACGGAGCCGGTTAAGTTTTGCCGGGCTTGCGTTCCATAACCGATTACAACAACATTGTTCAGTTCCATTAAGTTCAACACCAACATAACATTTATCTCTTTCTGGTTACCTACTACTACATTTTCAGTATTGTAGCCAATAAAAGAGAACGAAAGAGTAGATTCCGAATCAGCTTCGATTTCAAACACTCCATTTTCATTAGTTATGGTACCGACATTAGTTCCTTGGATCGTTATATTCGCACCAACCAAGGGTTCTCCATTTTCGTCGGTTATTGAGCCATGAATCAATGAGGTTTGTCCTAAACCACAGAGAGAATACAGAAGCTGTGGTAACATAAAAATTGCTACCTTAATAAGTCTGTTTTTTTTCATAAATGATAAGATTTTGGGTTAATATTTGAAAAACTTTAGGGTTATTTTACTGTATATTTTACTATACAAGTTTTATTACTACCAAATATAGAATTACATATAATAGCAGATATAAAACAATTGTTGAATAAATGTTCTCTCTCGTTGAAATAACAAGATTTATGCATTGAAAGGATTGGAAATCATAGTCAGGGATTGTTATTTAGGATGTAATTTCAAAATAGATTGTAATATGGCTTTTATCTAAGATAATTAAGTATTTTTATATAGTAAATTATTAAAAATGAGAATTTTAATATTAATGATTTGTATTATTTCTTGCTTTCAGCTCCGTTCACAGGAGTATATGGTCTTTTCAACAATAAATGCCAACAACGGTCTTTCCGATAACAGAATGCTAAGAATTGGCCAGTTAAATGATAGAAGAATGGTGTTTATTACCGAAGGGCTGGTTAATATATATAATGGTACTGATTTTTCTTACATTCATTTTAATGAACGTGAAGCTTACGAATTGTCCAACTATTCCGGTTTTCACCGAGTTTATATAGATAACAACAATCAGCTCTGGCTAAAAAACTATTATAAACTTTTTCATTTTGACATGAACACTGAATTATTTGTCCCAAATGTAGATAGTATTTTTAGAAGTCAGGAAATTAAAGGTCAGGTATCAGATATTTTTATGGACAACAATTTTAATTTTTGGTATTTAAATGACCATGACGATCTTTATTATCACAACGAAATAGAAGATGCAACCTATCTGTTTGCCTCTAATATTTCAAAAATGAATGGAGAGCATGACTATTTGTATGATATTGCCGCTAATGATTCCCTGGTTTTCTTGTTTTATAAGTCGGGACAAATGATATGTTTTGATATTGAAAGCAAGATAGCACTGTATGCTGATAATCCATTTAAAAAGAAGAACAATTATACGGTAAGTTTATCAGTCGTTCCATATAAACACTATTTATATCAGCTTCGAAATGGATATGAAAATAAATCATCTTTTTTAAGATATAATATCCTAAATCGGAAATGGGAATATATTTTTGAAAAGTCCTGGCAGAATTCGATAAATATTGACAATAAAGGTAATTGTTGGTTAAGTTCAAGTAATGGTCTTTGGATTACAGATGAATCATTACGAAATGTAACAATCATAGAAAACTTTAATTTAGAGGGTGGTGAAATTCTCAAAACTGAGATTTTACACCAGTATAATGATAATACTGGAGGATTATGGGTCGGCACAAGGACCAAAGGTCTACTTTACTATCATCCTGATCGGTTTAAATTCAGGGAATTCGGCTTATCTTCTTTTGGAATAAAAGAAAATGAACTTTGGATAAAATGTCTGGCAGATTTTGATGGTGATATATTAGTAGGTACACAAAGGGGATTGTTTCGATACATCAAAGGAACCAGAAAACCGATTTATTTGGATGATATTCCAAAAAACGTTCAATGTAATTCACTTTATAAAGACAGCAAAAGAAGAATTTGGTTGTGTACTTCTGAAAATGGTCTATACTGTATCACCAAAGATAATGTTAGACATTATAACTTGTCCTTTTACTGTCAGAATATTCACGAAACTAACAAGGGGGATCTCTATATTAGTACTTTCAATGGATTTGGTGTTTTTGATCCTGCTTCAGGCATTTTCACTCAAGTATCTGAATCCACTAAACTGGGCTGGATTTATCAGCTTATGGATTTTCGGGAAGAAAAATTACTAGGAGTTGCTTACGGTTACGCTGGCTTATTTGTATATGATATTAATAAGAAAGTTTTTACTTATCCCGAAGATGAAGAAAACTGGATGCTGCGTCATAGTAACCTGAAATGCCATGATTTGTTTACAGATCATCGTGGACTTATTTGGTTTGGGACTCAGGATGGGTTAAACGTATATGATCCCCATAATAACACTCAAGAAAGTTTTTTTAAATCAGATGGATTAGTAAATAATAATATTCGTTCCATAATTGAGGATAATTTAGGCCGTATATGGTTGTCAACATCAAACGGAATTTCATGTATTTCTATCGTTAAAAAAGATAAGGATTACCTTTACTCCTTTACCAATTATAACAGAAATGATGGTGTTATTGATAACGAGTTTTTACAAAGGTCTGTAGTAAAAACATCGGACAACAGATTACTATGGGGAGGAGTGGATGGATTTAATGAATTAAATCTATCTAAAATAGATACTTTTAAACCTCAACTTTTTGCACCCATAATTACAAAATTTCTTCTATTTGGAAACGAAATAAGAACTGGCGAAAAATACGATGGAGATATTATTCTTAACCAATCAATAAGTGCAACTAAATTTATTAATTTAAAACATACACAAAACTTTCTTGGTTTCGAATTTTCTGCACTGAACTATATGAATCCAACGCAAACATACTATAAATATATGTTAGAGGGAATTGACGCTACATGGAATGAGGTAAGTACCACAAATGGGATTGGGCATGTAAGCTATACCAATTTGGCTCCGGGCACATACAATTTGAAAATTTTCGCTGCTAATAACAATCGGATATGGAGCGATAATTATTCAGAAATGATTATTGTGATCAACCCATCGATCTGGAAAACACCTTTGGCATACATATTATATATTATCTTGTTGTTAGGAGTTATTTGGTATATGATACATTCTTATCTGAAAAGGAATAAAAAGAAAATAATTAACAGACAAAAGTATGAATTGGAGCAGTTGAAGTTGGCTTTTTATACCAATATCAGCCATGAACTCAAAACACCACTAACCCTGATATTGACACCGCTGGATTCAATTATTAAGAAAACCGGTGATTTTTCATTGAAAAAACAATTGACAGGAATTTATAATAATGCCAAAGAATTGTTTAGATTGGTAAATCAGCTACTGGATTTTCGTAAAATAGAGATGAAGGGGGAAACCCTTCAATTAAGCTATTGTCAGGTTAATGAATACCTGAATGAATTATCATATCCTTTTAACGAAATGGCAGATGCAAAAGGAGTTTCAATTTCCTATAAGGAAGATAGTATAAACCTAAATGTTTACTTAGATAGAGGAAAATTGAAAAAAATATTAAACAATTTATTGTCAAACGCGCTGAAATTTACACCTAGTGGAGGAACTATAGAAATTAGCCTGATTACAGAATTACCTGGAGATGAATCCGGGGAAGTATTTTGTATTCAAGTATCTGATACGGGATGTGGGATCAGAGATAGTGATTTACCTCATATTTTTGACAGGTTTTTTCAGAGTAATCGAGACAACCAGTCTACAGGAAGCGGGATAGGTCTCCACCTGGTTAAAGAATACGTTAAAATGCATAACGGGACTATTGATGTTCAGAGTAGCCTAGGAAAAGGGACTACCTTCACCGTTAAGCTACCAGTCAAATTACAATCAGATGTGGATATTGAGTCAGATATAGCTATTAATACTGAAAAACAAAATATAAAAATATTATTGATTGACGACAACGAAGAGTTTAGGAAATTCCTGCATATCGAACTTTCAGAAATTTACGAAGTTATTACCGCATCGAACGGTAAAGACGGATTGTTAAAAGCAAGGATGGATCACCCTGACCTGGTTATTTCCGACATTATGATGCCCGAAATGTCTGGCACTGATTATTGCCAAATATTAAAAAATGATATTCGAATTTCACATATTCCGGTTATTTTACTTACAGCGAGAACTTCAGAGGCTTTTCAAGTAGAAGGATTTAAAGTAAAAGCAGATGCATATATTACAAAACCTTTTAATATGGAAATTCTTCTGCTTCGCATACAAAATCTTATTGAACAACAGGAAAAACGCAAACAGTTATTTAAAAATGCCATTGTTTTATCACCAGATACCTTGACTACTAACGATGTTGACAAAGAACTCATTAAAAAGGCATTAACTCAGGTTGAAAATAATATTGATAATTCTTTCTATTCAGTAGAGCAATTAAGCAAAGAATTGTATATGGACCGGACAGGACTCTACCGTAAATTAATGGCAATTGTTAGGCAAACTCCAACAGAATTTATACGCGCAGTAAGGCTCAAAAAAGCAGCCGTTTTGTTGAGAAAAGGCAAACCTGTTTATGAAGTATCCGAAGGGGTTGGCTTTGGATCAACCAGTTATTTTATTAAATGCTTCCAGAAAGAATATGGTGTAAAGCCGTCTTCTTACAAATCAAAAGAAATGAATAGCATAATTGATAATTGAGGTATTAAGATTCCTAGATTTGTAAATATCTAAATAATACATTTGAGTTGATCTCTTACTTGCACCTCATGAATTCTATTTCCAGGTTTACTTGTTGATTAATCCATTTTAAAAATCCTTTCCATGAGTTTCCATTTTTGATTTACTGAAGCCTCAGATGATGTATCCTGAAATTGCGATACATAGGTTTCCCACTCTCTTTGACGAGGTTTTCCTGCTAATTCAGTCATAGCCTTGTCATGTTCAAAATCCGGTTTAGTATCCATGATCATAAAAAGAGTATTACCAAACAGGTATATTTCCATATTCAGGATACCGACCTCTTTCATTCCCCGGGTTATTTCAGGCCATGCAGCACCTTTGGAATGTACTTTCTTATAAGCTTCTATCAAGGAAGCATCGTTACGGAGTTGCATAGTTTTGCAATACCGCTTAAATGAAATTTGCTCATTGCTTTTCACAATCCAATTGATTTTAACAGACTTAACTACCAATCACCTTATTTCATTGAAAACCATCTTATCAAGGTTAAGAAAATCGCCATCAACCACCAGCTTCAATACATGTTCACCCTCCTCAAGTTTAACCTTCTTTTTTACGACAACCCAGGATTGAAATCCTGATGTATTTGGAACCGGAACTGTACCAGTGATATTCTCTGCATCGCATTCGAGATGTAATTTAGCATTATCAAAATTTGAGGCTAAGAAGAAAGATACTTCGTAATTTGCAGATTTTCTAACGGTTACAGTATAGGCCATCCATTCACCTGTATTTGTCCATCCGATATTAAAACCCCCTTCAGAGCATTCTTCAATATCCACTCCTTCATCTGAGCGATATTGCCTGCCTGTATTTTCCGGTTCTCTATCGTAGTATGCATCATCGGGGCAACCGATATCGAAATCTTCAGCTTCAATAATTCCGGGAATCATATGTGGTTTGAAAGCATCCTGCCTGATCTCGCAGACTTCCAAGAGTTTCCACATTGTGGATAAATTATTCTCCGAAACTTTTAATTCAGCCATATTTCCTTCTGCAAAAGGAGTATTTACAGATAATTGCCTGTCTGAGAATTGTTTGTTGGAAACACTTAGCAAACCATTATGCACATCATCCAATTTCCATAATTGATTATCATTCCCGTTGTAGTCTGAAATTATCAGATTCTGGTCTGAAAACGAGAGTACCTTCTTATTATTTTCACGGTTCATAATTTTGTAAATACCCTTTCCTGCAGGTTCCAACTTCCACTGGGCTGAAGAATCTTTTTTGTTTCCTGTCAGTTTCAGATCTGCACCAAGTACCAAATTATCTCTATTATTGCCCGGAACGATGTTATAATGTGGAGTACAGTCAATTTCTGCATACATATCAAACGGCTTCATATTACCTTTGAAATTCAGTTTAATAACATACGCCATTTCATCGAAAGAACGTTCGGGTAAACTTACTGTCAATCCATCTTCATTTTGATTGAAATCCAAAGGCAGGTAGTTGCCGGCTTCACCATTAATAAGTTCAACAGATTTCAAATTTTTTAAATCAATTCTTTTAGAAGATAATGTTTCAAATAATACTTCTTTTTCATCTTCTTCCCAACCCATTAATATTGCATAAAGCGTTTTGTAATCTTTCGATCTGGTAAAACGAATATCTCTGTTGGATCCTTCAATCGGAGCTCCCATAATGCCATGAGTGGCACCCATCTCGGTAGGACCTTCTCCATATTTTTCCCATGCTCGGGTACCATAGATCGCTTCGCCGTATTTTTTCAGCCACGAACCCATTGCCAGCAGAATATCTTTTTGTGCCTGGGGAATGGTTCCGTCAGCTTTGGGAGAAATGTTCAAAATCATATTCCCGTTTTTACTTATTCTGTCAATAAAAGCATGAAGAATTTGTGTTTTAGAATAGTACTCTATTCCCTCGGTATAGCACCAACTGGAAGAACTAATAGCATCATCGGTAAGCCAGTAATTCTCAGTGATATCAGGAGGACCACCACGTTCGTAATCCAGTACAGCACATTTTTTATTCAATCCATCTTTGAATGTGGCAACTACTTCTTTGTTCCATTTATTTGCACTGTTGTAGTAGTACGATAAAAAACTGAGCAGTACAGGTTGGGAAATCAGGTGTAAATTGAAGTCCTGATAAAGAATGTCTGGCTGGTAGTTGTCAATAATTTCTTTGTGTTTATTTAGCCATAAAGCTTCATTCTCTTCTTTACCCTGCTGTCCGTATAGTATTTGAAGCTTTGGATCGTCTGTTTCAGGAACAGCATAGTAATACCCGGTAATATTAAATGCATGATGCATGGAAAGAAATACTTTCATATTTTTTTTGCGGATTGCACTTGTTAGTAATTCTACTAAATCAAGTTTTGGCCCCATATCCTTGGCATTCCATGGATTAACTTCGCTGTCCCACAGTGAAAATCCATCGTGGTGCTCAGCAACAGGACCGGCAAATTTTGCACCAGCATCAGCGAAGAGTTGTGCCCACTCCTCCGGATCAAAGTTGCCGCCTTCCGATTTAAGTTTAGGACTAAACTTTACATAATTCCCTTTTATGTCTTTGGCACCTGTGATAAAATTGTTGTAGGGCCATATGGATGGATCACCATAAACCTCAATATGGTGCTTGTTTTCAGCGGATCCTTCGATATACATTGTGCGGGGGTACCATTCATTGGCATAGGCAGGCACTGAATATACACCCCAGTGGAAGTAGATACCGAACTTGGCGTCTTTAAACCATTCAGGGACAGGATTAACTTTCTCTAACGATTCAAAACTGGGTTGAAATTCTTGTTTTTTATTCAGATGTGAGATGCAACTGAATATTATTAAAATGAACACAAACAAGGCGAATTTCTTAATATATTTCATAACTGATTGATTTAATTAGTGTTATTTGAATAATATTTTAATCGAGAGAAAAATAATGAGAATTTACAAAATAAAATTTTAAATAAAGTCAATCATTTCCCAGCCACCCATGTTATTTAATATTTTTAATCCTGTTGTATCTAAAAATGTATGCTACTACTTTGTTTTATTTTATGGGCTGAAATGTACAATTTTTAAATTATACATTCCTTACTCAAAGGAACAAAGTCCTATTCTTAAACAAAAAAATCACTAATTACATTTTCGTGTAATCCTGAAAGTTCTTCTGAACTTTATGTTTTATTTAAGTATGATTTTTATGTATTGTTAGTTCTGTTATAAATTACCAGCCCCTAATGTTAGTCAGAACATTTTCACCATCTGCCAATATAGAATTCTGAAAGTACTCTGCTACCATTTCATTGCTAATTGTCTGGTTTTGGGCATGTACAAAAAAGCCAGATTGTAAAAACAGGAAAATTGCTATAATTTTCCTCATGAGTCACCATTATTTGAATATTAGAAGTTTTTTGATATCCTGAAATTGGTCCGTTTCAATTTTATAAAAATATACTCCGTTTTGCAAACCAGATACATTGAATTGTACAGAGTGATTTCCTTCATTTTGGTATTCCTTTACCAGTGTTATGATCTTTCTTCCCTGAAAGTCAAATATATCTAAGGTTACAAAAGTATTATCCTGCAATTGATAACTTATGAGAGTAGTTGAATTAACAGGATTTGGGTAATTTTGATTTAATCTAAATGAATTTTCCTTTAAAGAGTTTACTCCAGTTAAAATTGAATCGTTAACTATGATATGATTAGGTCCCTTTTCTATGAGGATCATTTGGACTGATCTGGCTGGTGAATTAAATTTTATTTCATCGTCAATAGTGTACTCATTTGCCTTAATATCAAATAGCTGATCGTAAGGCCCCCATTGGTACGATGAACTTGGGCCTTCACCGTTTATATAAACATTT
>CAYWBC010000069.1:0-20378 GCA_964456285.1 uncultured Bacteroidales bacterium | reverse complement strand
ACTACTCCATTTGCTGAACGCGAACCATAAATTGCTGCCGATGAAGCATCCTTTAGAATAGTAATTGATTCGATATCGGATGGAGAAATAGCATTTAAGGCTCCTTTTGTTGGGATTCCATCAATAACATAAAGAGGATCATTATTCCCAATTGTTCCAACCCCTCTGATTCTAATTGACACACCATCTCCCGGAGCGCCGGTTGCCTGATTAACTCTTACCCCTGCTACCTTTCCGGATAATGCACGATCAATGTCATTAACAGGTAGCTTTGCAAGCTCGTCAGCTTCAACAGTCGATACTGCTCCTGTTATATTGCTTTTGCGTATTGATGAGTATCCTGTTACAACAACCTCATCAAGCAATTCAGTATCTTCTAAAAGTTGCAAATCGAAGTTTGTTGCAGTGCCTACAGGAATCTCCTGAACCTGATATCCGATATAGGAAACAATGAGTATTGGATCCTCAATATCCTCTGGAATTGTTAGTGAAAAATCACCTGTAGTAGAAGTAATGGTGCCAATAGTGGTTCCTTTAATAAAAATGTTGACACCGATCAGTTCGAGTCCATCCGGATCAACAATTTTGCCGCTTATGGTCTGACCTTGTGCATTACTTTTCAATGGAATTAACAATAAGCCCAGCATCAGAACATAAAATAGTTTAGAATACAAATTCATAGAATATAGATTTTGGATTAAATTTATTTTCATATTAATCTTTCATTTGCATTATTTATAGGCGATAATTACCGTATCAAGCATAATTCTTTCACCCCTTTTTTCGAGTTTGCTTCCTGATGGAATTACTACAATAAGCATAGCCATGTTTGCAGGTAGTGTAAAGAGACCATTGTCTGTCACATGCATAGCTACTATCCGATGACTAATAGCATCGTACAGATCCACAGGTTCATCTTCATTGAAGTATTCAATTTGCTTATCCTCATCAAAAGGATTATAGTATAAGAAGGTAGGGTAAGCAGGATTTCTGTAAAAATCTGTTGCCAGACAATTTAGCTGAAGAATCTTTTCTACATTGGTTTCCTGTATGATGGATCCAAAAATTCCTACATGAGCTGAACCATAGATACTAAACATAGATATCTCGGGCTGTCCTTCTACCCAATTGGGGCCATCGCCGAGGGCAACCGGGGAAATACCCTTAAGTTCTTTCTTATTATAGGAATCGGTTTTCTTCAGTCCCTCATACGCAATTACATTTCTTGTTATGGCTTTTTCTTTTGGTAGCCACTGGTTTTTATCAGGAATCTCATAGGGATAAAAGAGCCTTGCTGCATTGGCTGCATTAAGCATCCATTTACCAATTAGCTGTGCATATTGAGGTTCATAACGTACCATTGGAACCAATGGCCAGGCTATATCAAAGGTATTCATAAGGAAACCATACCCACCATCCTGAATGGTGTTTCCCTGTATACCGCTCACGTCATATTCTCCCCAGTGGTCATTTATTACTCCCCATCCTGTACGGCCGTCCTTCGCAGTGCAGCCATCAAATGTCCACGATAGCAACTTTAGAATATCATAATCAGTACCCTTTTCAGCATTAAGTCTTGCTGCAGTGTAGGCTCCAAATGGCATAAGCACTTCATAGTAACGACTTTCTTTCTGGGAATAGAGAGCATTCAGAGCAGAGATAGCTCCATCAAGATACCTTTTATCCCCAAACTTTTGATAGGCGGAATACAAAACCCATGCATGGCCTGCCGAAGCATCCTGTTGATAAGGAATCTGGTTTCGCTTTCCTGTCATGCTGCTATAATCAAAATAGGAGTAATCGTAATTTCCGTTAAGCACAGAATCTGATTTAAAAAATTGTTCTGCAATAATTTTTTGTAAGCTATCAGCGCGCGCAACTCCGGGAAAGACATTGGAAATAGCATAGTACAAAACATTTGGGAATACATCGTACCACCAGTCTCGTCCATAACCACCGCCCAACATTGCCACCTTCGGCGATGTGTTATTCATCATTATGTTCCAACCATTGTCGCAGTTGAAGTAATTCTGAACCATCTTTACATAGTTGAAGCCATGCTGATTGGTTTTATCGATTCCCACCAGTCCTGCACTAAGCAAAGCTCCAAGCGAATTGATAGCTTCATGAAATTCTCCGTTGTTTACATCTGGTCCCTGACGAACGTCATCAATCACAGTATATAATCCAAAAGTGGTTTGTTGAAAATTTCTTTCTGATGTATCCATCCAGATAAATGAGGTTCCTTGCGGATCGATCTTATGATTGAAAATAACTTCATCAAAATTCTTCGTTTTTTCATGCCAGTCGAGCATTTTGTAAGGGGCTGGGAGCCCAGGCATATTATTCACTTTTCGTAAGCCAAACTGCTCTTTATCTTTGGTATCTAAACAACAAGTAATAGTGAAGCTTAAAAAAACAACAAGACTTATATATAAGGATTTTTTCATAGTTATTTTTTAGGCTGCTTTTACATTATCAGGTGAGGACTCTGACATAGAATTATAGGCATTAGCCTTTCTGATCAGGTTTCTGGCTACCGGAATAGATAATAATTGTATGCTTGCAATAATGATCAGTGAATATTTTAGAGCAAAGGATTCAGATACATAATATATGAGTACCATGAATAGTACAAGACCAACAAATCTTCCGACGTATAATCCAAATTCATGATTAAAAAGATATGCAAACTGATTTCTGTTTTCTTTGAGTGATAACACATCGATCACCTTCAATTGTATTGGGAAGTAGGCAATATCATGTAAAGGCATAAACAATACTTTACAGATAACAAATACGATAACGCCAGCAGCAGAGAAAGCTATACCATTTACCATTGTTCCAATAAAGAAAATCACCAGGCCGGCAGAAAAGATGTAGATCCTGTGTTTTGGTTTCGATGCTCTGCCAAGTATATAAAGCAGAATTGCAGACAATACCCCTGAAAGACTTTGAATAGTACCCAAGGAGCCTTCATCACCTACAAGACGCATAATTAGGATGGCGGGTGCAGTTACAAGATAGCCCTGGGCTAATCCTTTCAAAGATGAAAGGAGCAACATTTTACGCCATAATTTGTCAAACCTGAAGAAAACAAATCTTTTTCGAACCGGATTTTTGAATTTCTCACTATGGATAATAATACTGGCCAGAATGGCAAGCAGAAAGACAACAAGGGTCACAATTTTGTATGCATTGGCAATACTGCCAATCCATTTCCAATTTCCGGAGCTAATGAGAAACCATCCGATAATGAATGGAACAATTATAGTGGTGATAGTATAGAAGAATGTTTCCAGTCCATAATAGTAATTCCGGTTGCCATCGTGAGTGGTATTCAGAGCAAGAAAATCGCGATTAGCCCAGAAAAAACCAAAGGAACATCCCATTATAAGTCCGGCAAATGCAACTCCGGAAACATTGATCTCTCCCAGGGTCATCATAAATATCATGGAAATACCACTCAGAAGCATACCAAAACTATACAGGTTGGCAATTTTAATTTTGTTCAGCAGGAAACCATTGATCAGAAAGGTCAACGGAATACCGGTATATGCAGCAAGCTGGTAAATGGCTACCAGCATGGGATCATCTGAACTTCGCATAATATAGGCTCCCACAAATATATCGACGACCGGCAATACTAAAGCATAGATAATATTTGTAATTAGCAGAACCCTCATATCCCGCGGCATACTGAGGAAAAAATCGTATTCTTTTTTAAGTTTATGAACGAAGAATATTTTCATAGTTTACATCTTTAATGAGGAAAGGATTTTGTAGATAGAGAATTCAGCCATACAAATCACTTCGTCACTGGCTCCGTAATAAATGCTTAGGATATCTCCGTTTACAAGCTGTCCGTTTGTAAAAACAACATTACCGAAAAACCCGGTTTTCTCATACTCTGCTGTCGGTTCCATAATAGCCTGATCACTGCGGGCAATTACCTTTGAGGGATCATTAATATCAAGTAGTAATGCGCCCAGACAATATCTGTGCTTGTGGTTCGCGCCATGATAGATTTCCAGCCAGCCTTTGGTAGTCCTGATGGGAGCTGCTCCTGCACCGACTCGTGCACTGTCCCAATGTTTTTCCCGGCTAGTTACTATGCACTTATGGTTTCCCCAATGCAAGAGGTCAGGCGACTGGGCAATCCATATATAATTACCTCCAAGTTCAGGACTGCTTGGACGGTGCAAGGCATAATAGCTACCATTTATTTTTTCTTCGAAAATTGCGCAATCCTTATTATGGGGAGGAAAAATCATGCCCCGGCGTTCAAATTCTTTCCAGTCTTTGGTAAAAATATACCCAACACCTACACCTTCCGGAGATACTTTGGTATAGCTTAAGTGATATCCATCCTTCATAGTGGTTACACGGCAATCCTCAATTCCAAAAGATTCCTGTGTACCTTTGCCAAAAATAGGGGCATACCCATCGGGCTCATTAAAATGAATACCATCATCGCTGCAAACGAGTCTGAGATGAGACAGTGTGGTGAGGAAGTCTTTTCCTTTATAATTGATTATGCGGGGATCTGTAGCATTAAGATCGGGGTCGTTCTTTTTGAAACGCATTATTTCAATACCTTCATCTTTCAGAACAGGAAAACTCACCTCATCTTTATTTTGTTCCGGACGTTCTGCCACCCTTAACAAAAGCCATGTTTTATTTTCAAACCTGAAAACTCCCGGATTTAAAAGACACTCTATTTTCATCCCCTGCATACTGGGTTTTATATCTGCCGGTCTTAAAATAGGATTGTGTATATTTCGTCTTGCTATCTCCATATCATATTATATTCAATATGTATAGCAAATTTCTTCCATTAAGGCCATTTGGATTTCCATTCCGTTTCCAAAATTGTCTACCCTGGTTCCAAATGAGAATACTCATTAAAAACTTTACAGATGAGTTTATTTTTTGTTAGCATCAGGGTTACAGAATCTTAGGAATTATAAAATTGCAATATGACCTATTTCAACTCGCATTCTTCTGAACATCATTTTCCAGATTAAAGTGATTTTATTAAAATAAACTGTAGTAAATTGCAATAGGGAAATCTTGAATCTGTCTATTATTTAGAAATGGATCAGAGAACTAACAATCTCTCTTCGCCAAATCCAATTTGAATAGTTATAAATCAAAGAAGGGAGTCATTAATTCTTCATCTTATAATCTGACAATTGGCAATATGTTATCGGATATTTCAACATATAATTTTAAAGGGAGTATTGATGACAATACTATTGATAGAATTTATTCCTATGAACCTACCGGGGTAGAAAATGTTACGAATAGTAATCGTGCCATAATTATTCCAAATCCTTCGCAGGACTTTGTAAACATTCGAGTGACCTCTAAAGATTTTTCTGAAGACAAAATTTGGCTAACAGGAAAAATGGGTAGTATAGCCAGGACTGTTCAATTTCTGTTGATACTGATTTCAGTTGCATTCTCCCCGATATATGGGAGCAATGATACGAAATGGATACCCATGAGTCTTAGCAGTGAAGATGGCCTGTCCAATTCTGCAATTACTTGTATCCATCAGGACTCCGAAGGACTGATGTGGTTCGGTACATGGGACGGTCTGAACAGATATGACGGATCTAATATTGTAATTTTCAAACCTGATTTTTTCGATACCAGATCACTTAGCAATAACATTATAAGAAATCTTCTTGAAGACAAGCATAACAATTTATGGATTGTTACCAGTAAAGATATTAATCGGTTTTTATCCAATACCATGTCCTTCAAATCCTATTTTTCCGGAAATGAGTATTTGCCTGTCAGGGAACAAAACCTGAAAGCCTGTATCGGACCAGACTCTACCCTTTACATCTCCCTGATGCGATTTGGTCTTTTCTATTATGATGAGACAAGGGATGTTTTTACGGAAATAAATCTGCCAGGTATGTCAGAACCGGAGCAAAAAAACAACATTGGACTGGCAGGTGCAAATACAAATAAGCTCTATTTGCTTGGACATGACGGGAAAGTTTTTGCCTACACAAAAAAATCGGTCTTTGAAAAATTATATGAAATTGATCTGGGGATTTATCAGGACCTGAGATTTGAAAAACATTGGTTCATAGAAAGTGAGAAAGATACATACCTGGCAATTGCAATTGAAACAGGTGGATTGTTTATGATGAATATGGAAACCAGGGAAATGATGAGAATCAACGAGCACGATGAACAATTGAGTGTTACTACAGTAAACCAGGCCCAGGGTACTAAAGAATTCTGGGTAGGGACCGATAATGGTTCGGTGTATAAATTGTCCTTAAACAGAATTCCTGAATTAACACTCATGGATGAAAACATGTCGGATCTATTCTCTAAAAAAGTAAAAATCTGGACCATTAAGCAGACTGGCGATGATCTTTTATGGATAGGAACTGATGGAAATGGAGTTTACCGTTATATTACAAAAGGAAAACCGTTTTTTAACATTAAAAAGGGCAGCAGTGAATCAGGTTCGCTTGGACATAATATTGTACGGTCGATATATAAGGATAGAACCGGAAATTTATGGGTGGGGACCCGTGGTGACGGGCTAAACAAAATTTCCCCAAACAAGGATCAAAGGATATCGTACAATGTTGACAACGGACTTTCAAATAATGCTGTACTCTCTTTGAATATGGATGAGTATTCCAATCTTTGGATAGGTGTTGATGGGGAGGGTATCGATATGCTGGAACAATCCTCTGGAAAAATATTCCATTTTCCGGAAGATTTTACGAATGGAAGCGTTCAGGAATTTGGCTATGTGTATTCTATTTGTATCGATGCATTTGGAAGTATGTGGCTGGGAACCAGCGGATATGGAATAGTAAACATGGATGTAACCAGAGATAATAGAGGCAGATATAGCCTGAAAAAATACCAGCAAATTCGATACAATCAGGAGAGAGAGGGATTGAGAAGTGACATTGTCTATTCCATTGTGGAAGAGAGTCCAAATATACTATGGCTTGGGACACGTGGAGGAGGGCTTCACCGCTTGAACACCTTAAATAGCTCATTCGAGCTTTTTAGTATGAGAGATA
This sequence comes from uncultured Bacteroidales bacterium, assembly GCA_964456285.1. Lineage (GTDB taxonomy): Bacteria > Bacteroidota > Bacteroidia > Bacteroidales > UBA10428 > UBA10428. Next base: position 13,308 of record CAYWBC010000069.1, on the reverse strand, counting down.
ATAAAGAAAAGAGGATTATTGACGATGATGTACTATCACTCTGTATGGCCAGCAATCAGAAGTTATGGGTTGGAACAAGCGGAGGACTTACAGTCCTGAATCTTGCCTATAAACCATACCAGTTTGTACATTATACGGAACGCAGCGGGATGCCAAATAATACTGTTCATGGGATTATGGAAGATGCCTCAGGAGATATCTGGATAAGCACTAACCAGGGGCTGTCAAAGCTGGTAACATCAAAAGGCATATTCCTGAACTTTAATAAAACAGATGGACTGCTAAATTCTGAGTTTACCGATGGAGCTTTTTATAATGATACAACTTCTCAATTACTATATTTTGGAGGAGTGGAAGGACTAGATTGGTTCAATCCCATAGATATTGAACCATCAGATAATTTTCCACCTATTATTTTAAACGAGTTTCGTCTTAACAATAATCTTGTGATACCAGGCGATTCAAGCCTGATTCTAAATACAAAACTTAACAATACCCGGGAGATTAACCTAAAACACAATCAGAATTTCTTCAGTATATCTTTTACGACACTAAACTATTATAACTCTCAAAAGTGTCAGTTTGCTTATTATCTGGAAGGCTTCAACAATACATGGAATAATGTAGGGAATCTGCGAATAGCCAGTTTTACAAATGTCCCTCCGGGTAAGTATGTATTGAAAGTGAAAGCTACCAATGAAGACGGAATTTTTGGTGCTGAGGTTCACGAAATCGCTATTATCATCCATCCTCCTTACTGGAATACCTATACAGCCTACCTGGTATATTTATTGTCTTTTGGATTAATCCTGTACTTATTGATAAAGTTCCTGAAACGCAGGGCAAAAGAGCGCAGAGAGGTGGAAATAGGAAAAATTGAACGAAAAAAGACCGAAGAGATTAGCCGGTATAAGTTACAGTTCTTTACCGATATTGCTCATGAATTCCGAACTCCGCTAACACTTATATTAGCACCGGCAGCGGTTCTGGAAGAAAAGCTAAGCGCGAATAGTCGATTGGGACATTATGCCCGATCTATTTTTCAAAATGCCAGCAGGTTGCAAAAGTTGATCAGTGAGCTGATCGAATTCAGAAAAGTGGAAACCAATAACATGAGCTTGTCGGTGGGAAACTACGATCTTGTACAATACATCTCGAAGCTCTTAAAAGCGTTTGAAGTATATGATAAACTTAATGCAGTAAGCCTTAAATTTATACATTCAAAACCGAACCTGGAAGCATGGATTGATCCTGAGAAATTTGAAAAAATACTACTTAACCTGGTAAGTAATGCCATTAAATATACCCCGGCAGGAGGGAAGGTAGAGATAGAGCTGGAAGAACTGACAGGTTATTTTCAATTGGTAATACGAGATACAGGGATAGGTATCCCTCCGGAATACCTGGATAAAATATTTGACCGCTTTTATCATCATGGAAATAACATACACAATTCCAAAATGTCGAAGGAAAGCGGCGGTGTTGGCCTTTCACTTACAAGGGGCCTCGTTAAACTCCATAAGGGAACCATTACTGCTAAAAACCTGCCCGGAGGAGGAAGTTTGTTCAAGGTGGTGATACCTAACAGGAAAGAGGATTTTGAAAATCATCTGGCGGATGATATTCTTAAACACAGCAGTGAAAAGATTGCCCTAAAAGTGGCTGAAGAATTCGAGGCGGCTCATATTTTTGAAGTTAATGAGAAAGAGATTGTGCTGGAAAACGATACACGCGAGTACTCCTTGCTTGTGGTTGACGATAATAGTGAAGTGTGCAACCTGGTTGAGAGCATTTTTGTTGAGAATTATTTCATTTTCAAGGCTACTGATGGAAAACAGGCACTTAGTATCCTGGAAAAAGAGCCGATAGACCTTATGATCAGCGATGTGTTGATGCCGGAGATGGATGGGCTAGAGTTAACAAAAATCATCAAAACAGATATCAATACTAGTCACATTCCCGTGATTCTGTTAACTGCCAAGACAGAGATCGAACACCGTATTAAAGGACTTGAGGTGGGAGCAGACTCATATATCCCAAAACCTTTTCACCCTCGTCATCTTAGGGTCCGGATCGAAAAACTGATTGCCAACCGGGAGCTATTTCGTAGATCCTTCAGGGAGCATAACGAAGATCAATCCCGCTCGGAATTACTGAAAGGACTTGGTCAGGCTGACCAGAAGCTGCTATCAAGCCTTATTGAATCCATCGAAGAGAAAATGTCCGATGCTGACCTCAACGCAGAATTTCTTTCTGAATATATGGCCATGAGTAAAACCCAACTCTATAGGAAGATTAAAGCTTTAACCGGATTAACTCCTCATGGCCTGATAAAAAACCTGCGTTTGAAAAAAGCGGCTTTCATTCTAAAGAAGGGTGAAAAAACAGTCTCGGAAGTCTTTTACGAAACAGGATTTAACAGTCGTTCCTATTTCTACCAGACATTTAAGGAAGAATTTGGAGTTCCCCCGGGAAATTACGTAGATAATGTCTGATAATGCAAAATGGGCACACATTCTATCCTTCCTGCCATACTGATTCCAGTTCAAATAAGATGCATTCTTTGATTTTCACTTCGCCATTCTTTTGAAAAAATAATACACGATCAAAATTCTCATTTGGAAAAAATATTTCAGTCATTGAAACACATCCATTATCTATAAAAAGTTCCAGCGAGGAATGATCAAGAAATAAATGCATATTAAGCATACTATCCTTCACAATTCGGGATGCAATATGCCTGGCAGAAAAAGTGGGAGAGAATTCTGTTTTGCCCGATTTTGTCCTATCAATGTAAAAATGATTCAGCATAACATTAAATCCAACCACCAGATTTTCACCTAAGCGATTAGAAAAGATGAGACCGAAGGCTTCAGATGTACTTTCAGCCAGATCAGCATTCATGATTAGTTCATTTAATCCGGATAACTGAATAATCGAATCAGGATTCCACTCAGGGTTTTGTTTGTTTTTTCTTAGTTTCTTAAGTTCTATAACCGGATTCGAAGTTAAGCGAAGGCCCAGTTCAGTATTTTTTAGTTCTAAACTTCGGGGTAATGTCATTGCACTGCGCCAGGTATCAGTTGGCACCATTTCAGCATAGTCCCAGTTGCTCATCCAGGCTATAATAATCCGGCGGCCATCCTCTTCAGGAATATCTGACCAACTAACCCCGGCATAGTTATCGGGGCCATAATCCAGCCATAGTATGGTTTCAGCATCATTATCATTTTTAAATTTCCTGCCATCAAAATCACCGATAAAATATTGAGTGCCTGATCCTCCACTGGGTGCACCCGGGCTAATATTCACCAGCAAAATCCATTTTGCTATTTTTCCTGATTTAAGATGAAACAAATCAGGACATTCCCAAACACCGCCATGGGCACCGGCATCCGTTCCAAAATTGCTTAAATAGTTCCATTGCAAAAGATCTGGTGAACAGTAAAATTTTACTTTTTGTCCTGCTGCCAACACCATTACCCACATCTGTAAGCTTTCATTCCATGATACCTTAGGATCACGAAAATCTGTTTCACCGGGATTTGAAATTACAGGGTTATGCTTATATTTTGTGAAATTTCTACCCATATCATTACTGAAAGCTATGCTTTGGCTCTGATAATCCTTTCTTCCTTTTTTTTGTCTCATCTCGGAATGATGTGTAAAAAATGCAATCATGGGCGGATGCTCAGAGGTTTGCAAACCAGAAGTATTCTTCCAGTCAATAATAGCGCTCCCTGAAAAAATATTACCGAGTGAGTCGGGATAGAGAGCAACAGGGAGATTATCCCAGTAAACCAGATCTTTGCTAACTGCATGGCCCCAATGCATAGGTCCCCAGATTGTACTGTAAGGACAATGCTGGTAAAACAGATGATATTCCCCTTCGTAATATACCATCCCATTAGGATCATTCATCCAGTTTTCGGGGGGAGAAAAATGAAATTGTGGTCTATGCTTTTCCTGATAAGACATTTATTTATTTTCTGATTAACATTATGCTATACAAGGACCAAGTTATACAGACTAAATGTTTTTAACCTGATATTTTATAATTTTATAATAGCTTATCTCAAGCTAAGATCATCAGGAGGTTTGCCGGGTAAAGGTTAGGTGAACAGTCTTTTTAAGGAAGAATGGAGCGAAATGGGTGTGTTTATTAAAATCAAAATGTATGTATTTTTGTAAAAACACAAAGACAAAATGCATACTATAAGGTTAAGAATAAAAGATATTCCGAACAATCCATTGTGGCATAGGAAATCCATTTATTTTGACACCAAAGAGATCAGAGATTTAATTTTCAAAGGATACACTATAGTTTTCAGGATTACAAAAAATCAAATTGAAATATTTGGTTTTGTTAAATACAAAAACTCTCCAGTTGACTAGTTAAACGTATGGTTGCAATACAATATTTCTTGTGTTTTTTCTGTTAATAAGCTACTTAATATAGTGCTAATTATAACGACATACCTGTCGTATAATGGGGGTGCATTATGTTAAAGTTGCTTTGATCTTATTTACAATTATGTCGTTATAAAGCTCTCGGTTTAAAGTTTCCAAAATAGAGAAGGAGATGGGCTGCCTTTAATAATACTGGAAGCAACACTCTTTTTGCGAAGCGGAGCGGAGTAAAATGGGTGTGGTTGAATAAACAACATTCTTTGGCATATTTCATTAAAAATTATTATTAATTTTAAGCTAGATTAATAGATGTATGAGAATACTTATATTAATATATCTTAGTCTGCTTACCCTCACAACTGGCCAATTTAGTTCAAAGGAAAATAAAGAATTTGGCAACCTTAAAAGCCTAAAAACATTGGTACTTGTATTTGGGTCTAATGAATTTATTGAAAAATACCTGGATAACGAACAGTTCATCATAAGCCTACCCATCAACAAGGTAATCGATGAATTTTTGAATAGTCCAGGTCAACCTGTCAGAACACTTGAAACCAGTTTTCTGACTTTCGTACAATCAGGGAAGAAGAAAGTAACAAAATATGGTAATGATACCTGGAGTATAAGTGCTCAAGGATACTCGTAACCCTATATCCGGCATAGTTTTAGTAATAGCTGATTCAATATAAAATGAGAAATTATGAATAACTCTACCCAATCCAACCTTCGATTAATCATTATTCTTTTAATGATGATCAATATTCCAGTACAATCTCTGCTGGCTCAACCCGAATTCCCCAATCCGGATATACAGTATTACTTAACACATGATGGTGATTTGGTAATCGAAGGTAATCAAACGATGATTATTGAGAATACCTATTATCTGATCAAAGGGGATCTTATTTTAAAAGACAGTGCTCAGCTTATCATCCGGCAATCGACTATAGAATTAACAGATACATTGGGTATTACAAGATCCATTCAGCTTCAGGGAAATTCTTCATTGCGTTCCGATACGGTTATTTTCGGTGGTATGGACATTATCCAGGGTATTGATCCTTCACAGGTGGAAATGTTAAAACCCGGCGATATCATGACCTATGACACTTCAACACTGGTATTAAACAATTGCTTCTCTATGAATCATCAATTCATGGGAAATTCTGATATTTTTATTCGTAACTCATATCTGATGCAGGAGCCATTGGGTCTTATCCATGTTGAAGGAACAGCTAATGTGTTGATTGAAGATAGCTATGTAGGTGCAATTTTCATTGGCGTTCCCGATTACGTGCCCATTATAATTGACAGCTTGCGCCCAGGCTATTTGGAATACTGGTCAGCAAGGGAAAGTATTTCAGAAAGTCTGGATTATAATCTTGTAATGAGGAGAACAACCGTAATGGATAACGATAAGGGATATAATGGAGGCATTGAAATGGGATGGAATATTGCAGTAGATGCCTTAAAAGCAAACGTTACAATAACTGATTCAAAGCTGAATAAATTATTATTTGGATTTCCTGATAATGAACCAGCATTTCTTGAAGATTTATTAGTTCAACAGCCTGTAAATGTAAATCTGAACGATATTCATATAGTTAATACAGAAATTCAAACCCAATGGGGTGTATTTATGAACGGAGGCCCGGCGGTAATTAATAACTCAGAAGGCCTTTTCATTTATATGACGGGGGGAGATGCAGATATATTCGTACAGAATTCAAAAGTTGGTGAAATTGATCCGCGTAACTATACTGGAAATCTGATTTTTGATAATTCTTCCTGGGAAGGCGGGTACGAAATTTGGCAAAACTCTTCCATAAAAATAAAAGGAAATGTTCGCATGCTGCCCACTGTACCTATTTTTGATCAAACCTCTACCATGACTCGCTCATACACTGCGCGGTTGCTTCATGATTTTGAGGGTATACCATTTAGTAATATTGATCTTACACTATCAAAAGAAGGAACTGTCATCTGGCAGGGTAGGACTAATTCAGATGGTGAGGCGAACTTTGATATAAATTATGATTTTTTTAATAAAAAGGATAAATGGTATTTAAGTGCAGATACAAGCACTATCATTCTAAGAAAATCCATTACTATTTATACTTCAAATCCAATAATTACCAATCTGGAACTGGAGGCTGATAGTGCACATTATCGATCCGTTATCCATGTATCAGAAAATTCTGACTTTCCTGACGGATCCAGGATTAGTCCATACCCATGTGTTCAGGAAGCAATTGATAACTCGGGGGGCGATATTATATATGTGCATCCCGGAATATATCCCGGATTCATTGGGCCGGGTGAAACACAAGGTGTTATTACCCTAAAAGATAGTGTGATCATTATAGGTGCAGGACCAGATTCAACAATCCTGAACGGAGATATTTTTGCGGAAAATGTCACTGGAGCCCATCTTAGCGGTTTCCATATAAAAAGTGGCATTCAAGCACTTGCATCTTCAATATATATTACAAATAACGTGTTAACTGATTGTGCCAGTAATGGTATTTGGGGTTCCCTTACCGATTACCACATTATTAATAATGTGCTTTATAATCTTAACTCTGATGCGATATTCTTACATGATTCCTCCACCGCTATCATTAAAAACAATATTATTGTTAACAATACGGGAATTGGTATAGCGGGTATTTCCACAGCTTCAGCAACAATTGATTATAATGATGTCTGGGGTAACGGTGGTGACTATTCAGAGATATTTAACACAGGTCAACATGATATCTCTGAGAACCCTCAATTTGTAGATGAAGAAAATAACAACTTTCATCTGCAACCTGGATCTCTTTGCATTGATGCAGGTGATCCGGCAACTGAATTTAACGATCCTGACGGATCGAGAAATGATATGGGTGTATTTGGGGGTCCCATGGCCATGTTGGCTGTAAGTCATCCGGAAACTAGCGATTTTCCTGTTCAGGATCAGTTTGAGTTCCTGACATATTATCCTAATCCGTTTAATTCTAGTCTGAATATTTTCTATAAACTTAGCAAACCCTCCTTTCTGACAATAAAAATTGTCAGTCTTCAGGGAACCGAAATTGAGACGATTTACCATGGCTACCAGGAGGAAGGTACTCATCAGTTTTTATGGACTGCTGAACGTTTCCTGACAGGGATATACATTGTGATGTTTCAGGCAGGTACGTTTACTTCAGTCAGGAAGATCTGCCTCACTCGCTAATAATATTATGTTAAATAGAAAATGGTTTTTCCCATACGATAGGGGATTACCGGGATGTTAGCAAGTGTATAGCAAACTGAACGACCTAAGGAGTGAATTTGTGTATACTCTTGCGTTTAAGAATCTAAATATCACATTTATAAGCACTTAAGCTAAATAAAACTAAAACAGTGCGTCGGCATTATAGTTTTATAGCTGTGCGGCCGGCGTTGAGGCTGCGGAAGCGCTGAACAAATTTGTTTTGTATATTTTCTTACAAAAGAAATTTTTCAAACTTTAGCGACGGCCGAGCGGCAATTTAATATAGTGCTAATTATACGACATTGGGTTAACGCTACGGCGTTTTATGAGGTTTTCAATGAGATTGTATGGTTTTAAACGAGCGTTTAATCCTGGCAACGTGAAGCTCTATTTAATATAATATCCATTATACTTGACCACTTGGGTTTTTTCTGAGCGCTGAGGAGAAATTGCTTAAAGAATTTAAAGCAAATATTTACGGAAAAAATAGTACTATACGGAATAGGATACCGAGAAATTGCTTTAACATAATTTCGGGACCGTACTCAAACACCGCTAAAGCGGCGTCCTAGTACTGAAATTATGTTAACCACGCGGTGGTCGCAATTTCTCTGCGGTTGTCGTATAATGGCAATGCATTATGTTAATGAAGCTTTGGCCTTAATTGCAGTTATGCTGTAAATTTGACACTACCCAAATATAATATCAAAAGTCCTAAGTGATTGGGCTGATTCTTGTATGCAATGAGCAAGCACTCTTTTAGCGTAAGCATGAAGCTAAATGTGTGCGACCCAATAATAGAAATGATCTCTGTTACATAAATTATTTATTATCTTTAACTTCAAATACATTGCTATGAGTCAAGATATAAATGATAAAATAGTTAATTACCTCAAGCGTTTCAACCCAAGACGAATAGGGATATTTGGCTCTTATGCCCGTAATGAAGACACACCGCAAAGTGATATTGACCTACTGGTTGATTTTTCTGAACAAGTTACTTTATTTGATTTGGGAGGAATGAAAGTTGAGTTGTCTGAAATGTTAAAGAGGCCAATAGACATTGTAACTGAAAGAGGAATTAATACCCGCATTAAAGAACACATTTACAGAGATCTTAAAATAATATTTGGTTAATGGATAAGGATGATCTCATTTTTATAGAACACTTACTGGATTCAATAAATAAGATTGAAAAGTATGTACAGAATATAACAGTACATGAATTTGTTGATAATGAACTAATACAGGATGCTGTTATCCGCAACTTTGAAATAATTGGTGAGGCCACAAAACATCTGAGTGAGAGTTTTCGCAACATTCATATTGAAGTTCCCTGGAAAAAGATAGCTGGAATGCGCGACATACTCATTCATGATTATTTAGGTATCGACATTTACTCAGTTTGGGAAACAATCGAAAAAGATTTGCCTGAACTAAAAAAGCAGTTAAATTCAATAGTTAAGAAATGAAAGTAGATCCATCTTTAATATTTTTTGATCTAAACATCTATTGAAGTACAATAAATATCGATTATAATCAGTTATTCCGCTATTTAATATAGTGCAGATTATGCGACATTTTCTGTCGCATAATGGTAATGCATTATGTTAAAGTTGCTTTGATCTTATATACAATCTTGCCGTTATAAAAGCTAACAGATATAATTTTCCAATAAGTAAAAAGGGGAGAGGCTGCCCGTTTAATGCCGGAAACAACACTCTTTTTGCGAAGCGGAGCGAAGTGAAATGAAATGAAATGGGTGTGGTATCCATATTTCAATGGAACGAAAAGAGAGCATGCTTATATTCAATCTAAATTAAATCAATCCATTTGAAATTATTGCAAATGAAATTCTATATAATATATTATTTGTATATTTCATGTGGGAATGAATTTACGTTTGTGCTAAATTTTTTACTCTTGTAGTTGTTTCAAACTGTGTAAGAATGAATTAAATTAGAAATTTTGATGCAGGTATAGAATGATGAACAGGCTAATTAACTAAACGGTTCTCATTAGCAGTGGTAGCTATAGCTCATTTCATTAGTTCAGTATATTGATAAAATATTCACATGATCACTATTAACTTTTTGAGTCCGATTCTGGCTGGCCTTTTCTTTGATCAAATAGCCAAGGTCAAGTAGAGAAATTTCGTACTGAGTTAAAATCTTATTTATCTTTTTTACGCTTGAACTTCTTTCTACATTCTGCTACTTCAATTAGTTGAAAAATTATAAGAAAGTATATGAGATACTATCAAATTAAAAACTACAGCGGAAGCCGAAAAGCTTTAATAGAGTAGGCAATACGTAAACCTTACATTCATGAAATTTTTAAGAAAACTTATTTTTTATGGGCTATTTGTTTTTAGTCCTGGAATATTATTTTCACAGAGCTCACCTTTTTATCCTTCAAATTGGGCAGTTACTTATTCTGATAATTTTGATTATGGACACAGAAATGCTGAGTGGGAACCTTTAGTTGGTGATAGCTGTCCATGGGGTATCCAAACATTTTCGTCTAGTAGCAAATATATTTCCGGAAACGGTGAATCTGGCAGGAGCTTTTTAGAATTAAAAGCTTATGTTGAAAATCTTGGAGGTATTCTAAAGAATGTATCTGGTGGATTAGTGATTCCTGCTAAGGTATGGGTATCATCGACTGATCATTGTACAAATGCCGACAACCCTTTTTTTTACGGGTATTATGAGATTGAAGCAAGACTTACAAAAGGAAACCAATCAATGAATAACGTCGGACTATGGCCTGCGTTTTGGTTTGCACATGGTGAGACTATCGGACAAGACTGCAATACCACAACTAAATATTGGTATGAAGAAGTTGATATTTTTGAACCAGGTGCTTGTCAGGTAAAAGACAACATGACTGCATTTCATTATTGGACCATTGATGATGACAATTTTCCAAAGACAGACGATAATATTTGGGACCATCCTGATCATGAATATTTCTTTTATGACGTGGATATGTTTAATTGGCACAGGTGGGGTGTAGAATGGTTACCTGATCGACTCACTTTTTATTATGATGGACTACCTATCCATACATGTTCGGCAAGAGTTCCATCTCATCAAAAACCATCTATGTATATCGATTTACAGATACAAGATGGTGGATGCACTAGTCCCAGAACAGCACCCAATACCTTTATTGGTTCTTTACAGGTTAACTACTTCAGATATTATGCTCTGCAAGCTTGCAGCGGTTCAATTACTGAAGCTTCGGGCAACGGTTATAATTTTTCGAATTGGTCAAATGCTCTTAGCAATGTGAAGGATTATTGCATTTTTATGAACACCAGCGTGGCTTCAAGTTCAAATATTGTAATTCGGGCAAGCGATTATGTCGAACATAAAGGTGATTTTACAGTCCCTTTAGGTGCAGAGTTTGAAATAACACCTAAACCATGTAACTAATTTAAAAAATAAATAAATGAAGACTATTAAAATAATACTCGTAGTAATCAGCTTATTTTTAAGCTATTTTCAGGCAAATGCACAATTAAAAGTGATCTCAAATGGTAGTGTCGGCATTTTTAATTCTAATCCTGTAGAAGCATTTCAGATAGGTGACAGATGGACTTTTCATAATGGCGGTACTAAAATAATTGGTTATAATTATGATTATAATGGAGGAGACAAAAGAATTGTGTCTGCCTACGCAAACTGTATTAGAATGGATAATACAGGAATAAAGTTTGGTGTAGCAGGTTATTCTTATGCTGGATCTAGTATATCTTGGGAATATCCATTGTTTTTAAAATCCAATGGATATGCGTATTTTGGTAACTATTATGTTTATTATGGATCATTTAAATATTCAGATGAACGTTTAAAAGAAAACATAAAACCAATAACAAATGCCACAGAAATAATTAATCAATTAAACGGTAAAGTCTATAATCTTAAAGCAGAAAACCTAAAAAATTCTGTTGACTCAAAGAAAAATTCCTATGGCCTATTGGCTCAGGAGGTGCAAACAATCCTACCTGATTTAGTAATGGAAACAGATGATAGTCTTAAAACATTAGCAATTGATTATGATGGCTTAATCCCCTTTTTGATTGAAGCTTTTAAAGAACAACAATTGCAAGTAAACCAATTAAAAAGTAGCGTTGAATATTTAAAATCTGAATTGGATTTGCTTAAAGAGAAAAATGAGAGTTATTTAAATCAAAACTTCCCCAATCCTTTTGAGAATACTACACAAATAAGCTTATCAGTGCCAAACGAAACTAAAGAGGCTTCTATCATGATATATAACTTAGATGGTAAATTAATTAAAAGAATAAAAATTTCAGATAGGGGAAGTTCTAATATTACATTTGATGCTTCAAATTTGAGACCTGGAATTTATTATTATTCATTAGTCGCAGATGGTAACGTTTTAAATACTGCAAAAATGATGATAAAAGAATAAATTACTTTCTAGTAACTATAATAAATATTTAAGCAACCTCATTATGGTGAATCAAAACAGACATCATAATGAGGTATTTTTCAATTATAAAGCAAGAAATAATTGGATTCATGCTTTCTCATGGATTATAACTCCTGATAATAACCTTAGAAAATCTTAAGACCCCTATATATAGTTTATTGAATTGCATATTTATAAGATTTTCTAGCGCGCAGGCCAGGGCAAAGGGAATGGGTTTTTAGGCCAGAGTAGCCGTAATACGCAGGCCGTGAAGAAAGCCCAGGATGGGCTGAAGCATTATTTGTTGTCCGCTGCGCTCATAAGCTGGTCTGCAAAGCTTCCTCTGTTCTTGATCTTTTGTTTCTTTTGTATTCCCGAATTTGTTCAAATTTTCAATTTGATTACAAATTCGAGGATTCTCGAAATTCTAATCCCGATAAATCGGGAAGAATTTCGGGACAAGACAAAAGAATGAAGAAAATCATGGAGAGCCAAAGATTACCTATAATTATATTATGTTAAATAGAATTTCCGATTATACCGGATGTAGGAGATACGTGATGATAGCAAGTGTATAGCATACTGAGCGACTTAAGAAGCGAATATGCGTAGACTTTTGCGGTTAAGGTGTCAAATATCTCATTTATAAGTACTTAATCTATATAGAACTTAAACAGTGCGGTGGGTTTTCTAGTCTTACAGCTGTGCGGCCGGCGTTGAGGCTGCGGAAGCCCTGAACAAATTGCTTTTGTATATTTTCTTACAAAAGGAATTTTTCAAGTTTTGGCGCCGGCCGAGCGGCTACTTAATATAGTGCTAATTATGGGACAATGGGAATACGCTAAGGCGTTTTATGAGGTTCTTGATGAGATTGTTCAGTTTTAAACGAGCGTTTAATCCTGGCAACGTGAAGCTCTATTTAATATAATATCCATTATACTTGACCACTTTGGTTATTTATGAGCGCTGAGGAGAAATTGCTTAAAAGAATTTAAAGCAAATATTTACGGAAAGAATATTACTATACGGAATAGGATACCGAGAAATTGCTTTAACATAATTTCATTACCGTACTCAAACAACGCTAAGGCGTTGTCTTAGTACTGAAATTATGTTAATCCCGATGAATCGGGACCGCAAATTTCTCTGCGGTTGTCGTATAATGTCAATGCATTATGTTAAAGTTGCTTTGGAGATTATTTATCATTCGGTAA
>CAYWBC010000068.1:0-20802 GCA_964456285.1 uncultured Bacteroidales bacterium | reverse complement strand
AAGAATAATGTATCATACAATTTTATAATGAAACAAATTATAATTTTCACATTCCTTTCATTAATGGTCATATCCTCTTGTACCGTAAGTAAAGAACAAGTTGGAAATTATAATGATATGGAAGGTAAAATTATTCAATACGAAAAAAACAAGAATTTTTACCTTTTTTGGGATTTGATTCCGGTAAAAAGAATTGAAAAGAAACTCACAATAACAGACTATGAAATAGTTTATAAAAGAACCTTCTTTGATGCAATTATTTATGGTGGCACATTAGGCATATTTTCGTACTATACTGTAACTATTAAGACTAAAGAATCTAAGGAAGAGCAGAATAACTATGAAGAATTGAATAAATAAAAACCTACTGCCAGACCCCGCTCAGCCTAGTCTCCAGACTACGTCACACTTAAAAAGTAGTCTCTGACTATCTGCAAGCTAGTACATCACAATTTTGTATCTTACCAATCAAAAACAGAGCGATGCAACGTCAACATCATAATTCAACAGTATCGTAAGGCTACGTCATCATGCAAATAAAACAACTTCACATATACTTATTTTTTCTCATGGTATCATGCCATGCACAGGAGGAAAACTTTGTTAATTACGACCTAAAACTCTCAGATGTGATAAAATCATCCGATGTAGATGCAAATAAACTAGCAATTAATATTGATAAATCGGAGTATAAACTCTCTGTAATTGTTGATACAAAAGTATTAAAGGAATATCCGGTAGTATTCGGGAAAAATCCGATTGATGATAAGTTAATGCAAGGTGATAAATGTACACCAGAAGGAACTTTTAAAATTGTATCAAAATATCCGCATAAAAGCTGGTCAAAATTCATATGGATAAATTACCCAAACGATGGTTCCTGGCGAAAACACAATGCAGCTAAAAATGAAGGAATAATTCCTAAAGACGCAAATATTGGTGGCGAAATCGGGATACATGGTGTGCCTAAGGGTATGGATAAGCTTATTGATCTCCAGTTCAACTGGACATTAGGCTGCATATCACTAAAAAACAAAGATGTTGACGAATTATACCCTTATATTTCTAAATCTACTGTTATTATAATACAAAAGTAATCTGCCCCCGAGACTGTTCAGAAAAGTGTGTCAACTCCTAAACTCCTAAACAACTAAACTACTCAACAACTAAACTCCCAACATCAAACTTTCCCAACCCCACCCTATCCAAATTTTAAAAGATTTCTTACTTGCAATACAAAAAATAGTTAGATGAAGAGTTCAAATGAAATCAAAGCAAATCCACTATCAGGAAAATTATATACAATAATGAAATTAAGTTGAATAGCTATATTTTAACAAAAACTATATTCAAGTTAGGCTTCATTATTACGTAACAAACCAAATATATTCTTCTCATCCATCAATATTTTTGTCATTCTCATTATAACAAGGTTTTAATTATATAGTATACAAAAGATTCTTTAATTGACCAAAAGGTGATTTACAAATTGCAGGTTGAAAAAAAATCCTAACTTGCATGTATGTTATAACTTACACATGTTAATGCCTAAACTTTAAGCATTCAGTCAGATGAATATTTTATCTATATCTAAACCACAAAATCATGACAAAACATAAGCTTCTCACGAAACTCACTTGGCTAATTGTAGCATGTCTATTTGTATTTAATTGTAATGATTCTAAGAACAACTGTGATTGTGATATCAATACAGATCTTGCAAAATGCGATAATTGTCCAGAAACCACGGTTCTTGTAGAATTTATTGGAAACACTGGATTCCTTATCACCAGCAATGACATAAAGATACTGATAGATCAACCCACTCGAAACGGTCCAGACTATGGGATTATCATACCATCATGGGAAACCGTCGACAAGATCATGCATGCAGAAGAACCTTATGATAGCATAGATTTAATCTGCATCAGCCACAATCATGCGGATCATTTCAATTCGCAATATTTAACCAATGTTATGAATAATAATCCGGATGCATTACTGATTCTGCCTCCTGAAATTTATGCAGCCGGATCATTTCGTGATTTTGAATCACGCCTTGTTCATCCTGATATAGCTTATAAGGAGAGTCTCGATACCCTTTTGAATGATATCCCGGTAAATATTGCCTGTCTGAAGCACCACCGTCCTGACAAGGATAATTTGTACAATTATTGTTACTTATTCGATTTAGATGGATTTAAGCTTCTTCATATGGGTGCCGCCAATCCATTTGAGTATCCAAACGAACTTGAAAATATCGATTATAGCTCACAAGCGATTGATCTGGCGATTCTTCATTACCTGATGGTTATATCGTCTTCAGCTCCTCCACCTGCATCGGGATATAGTCTGATGGGCCAAAAAATAGAACTTATCAATACAGAAATCGCCCCGGCAAATATTATATTTGATCACACATATTCATCCGGTACAACAGTCGATTACCTAATATCTTTATTGAACGAAGAAACGAATCTACCACCAAGTCATGTCTTTAAATATTCTCTCGAAAAAAAAGAATATTAACGAAGCCTAACAATCGCATATGAAAAATAGCTGGGTTAGTGGTTTATTCGCATAAAGCTCATGAGTTCGCTTCGGACGGTTGCGAAATTTTGTACCTTGTGACAAATACACTAAGTGTGGATAAAAACCTAGCCCAGAATGCCACTACTTTTCATATGCGAGCTTGGCAGCAATAGAAACACAAAAACAGACATGACTCATAAAGATTTAAAACTTATTCCACATACAGATCCATCGGATTTGATTCGCTTAAGAGATGGGATTTATGCAACAGATCTGCTGGTTACAGCTGTTGGTCATTTGGATTTCTTTAGCGAGATTGATAAAGCTCAGCTTGACTTTGAAGGAATATGTAATCATTTCCAAATTGACAAAAGGTGTACAGATGTTATGTTGACTTATTTTGTCTCCTTGGGATTAATTACGATTGAAAATGGATTTTATTCTGTTACTAAAACAACATCAGAGTTTCTATTAAAACTTTCAGATTGGAGTCTGGTCCCTTATTTTTCTACACAATTAGAGCGACCGATTATTGAAAAAATGCTTAAAGCATTAAAAACTGGAGAACCTCAAAGTTGGGGTGCAAAAAAGGATGAGCAGGATTGGGCCAGAGCAATGGAAAAACCTGAATTTGCTGAGATGTTTACCGCAGGTATGGATAGTCGAGGAGCATATTTTGCACCAGGTATTGCAAAATCTTTTGTTTTCGATAAATATACATCGATATTAGACATTGGTGGTGCATCTGGCATTTATGCTGCTTCAATATTAGAACATCATCCTCATTTAACCGGAGCTGTGCTGGAAAAGTCGCCAGTTGGTAAAATTGCGGAAATTTCAATTTCTCAAAAAGGAAAACAAGATGCAATCAAGATTTTTGAGGGTGATATGTTCCGGTCAATACCTCTTGGATTTGATATCCATCTTTTTTCGCATGTAATGCATGATTGGAATATAGAGCAAAACTCAATACTAATCAAAAATTCATTTGATACATTGAATAGAGGGGGAGTTATTATGATACATGATGCTCACATCAACCCAGATAAATCAGGCCCTGTTTCCGTAGCTGAATATTCAATATTATTAATGTTTTCAACTTATGGTAAATGCTATTCTATAACCGAATTGGGACAGATTATTGAAGCTGTTGGATTTGAAAATGTGAGAGAAATTAAAACAATAGGTAACAGAAGCTTAATAATTGGAGAGAAGAAATAAAACTACTGCTGCCTAAAGCTCGCACAGGTTTAGCTTCGCTGACAGCGTGTTGTCAAAGTTTTAGCAGTGGCGCAGCCCGTCCTGCGTCCTCGATTGTAATCCATGCGCAAGTTAACCCCCCATGCCGCAAGTTTTCAACCTGTGGCAAATACCCAGCTAACAAGTTATTCCTAATTAATACATTAAAAGATAGATCATTCATAAAAATATCTTGCCTATTACTTATGCATTAAAAATGCCTGTACAAGTTTATGCCTTAAGATAGCTTTTTTGTAACTTGCTTCATAAACTAATTTTAAAACCAATTAACTCCTTAAAATCAATTACCATGAAAAACACAGCTTTAATTCTGACTCTCCTTTTATTGATCTCTACTGTATCCTTTTCGCAGGATACCACAGATCAAGGTAAAGAACCCATAAGACCGGCCTTACTGGTTATAGATATTCAGAATGCCTACCTTGAAATGATTCCTGAAAGAGAAAAGGAAGTGGCTCTTTACATGATCAATGCTTACATTGAACTTTTTCGTAGTCAGGGTTACCCGGTAATCAGGGTTTACCACTTCAGCAAAGAATTCGGCCCGCAACAGGAAACCGAAGGTTTTGAATTTCCGGAATCGGTTAAAATCACCCCGGATGATCCAAAAGTAATAAAAACTTACCCTGACGGCTTCAACAAGACCGAACTGGATCAGGTGATCAAAGATTCAGGAAGCAATACCTTGTTTTTAACCGGATTGAGTGCCGTAGGGTGTGTATTAGCCACCTGGATAGGGGCACAAAACCACGATTACGATGCATTCCTGGTTAAAGATGCAATTATGAGTCACAATTCCGACTATACAAATCAGGTCGAAGACATGTTCAATGCTGTTGGCTATGATGTAATAAAACTGTTGCTTGAACGCAGGCAGTAATTGGCAAGCTTTTGCACCTGGTAAGATTCTCCTGCTCAGCCCCCACATGGCGCAAGTTTTCGACTTGCGCCAACTACTTAACTACTAAACTTATCAACAACCCTACCCTAAAAATCAGCAAGATCACCGCAGTCGTCGTTCCTCATCCCTCGTGATGACGAATATAATAAGCACCCAGTAGCTGGCAATCAGGAAAATTAAAATAAATAACATACTGACATAGGGTTGTCACTCACTTATAGTAAGTTTGAAAAACTATGGAATATCTAGATACAAACAGCCTGTTTCAAATCATTGATAATGTTTCAGAAGCAATTCTTTTTGGCCTGGAAATCGACAATGACGAAACAGAACAAATACTATCTAAGGCAAACACCAACTAATTGAACGCAGTCATGTTAGAAATTCCTGAATCAAAAACTGTCAGCCGGCAGGCAGCCGAAACCTTAGGTGGCAAAAGAATAGCAGAAATCTGCACTGCTACCAGTCCGCACAAATTTATGTTTCATTGCGGCGATCCTGCGGCCTACCCTTCCTTGTTGAAAGGCAAACAAATTTTATCAGCAAGGGGGCATGGAATGTTTGTTGATATAATCTGCGATAATGATACCAATATCACAATCAGCGATGGTACAAACATCAGGTATCAGCCGCCCTATGAACAGCGCCCCGAAAAATACCAGCTGCTGATCATTATGGATGACGGCTCTTTTGTTCCTTTCACCATTGCCATGTATGGTGGATTGATGGTATACAAGGGTACGCTCGATAACTCTTACCACCAGGGAAGCCTCAACAGAATCTCACCGCTTGATGATGCTTTTAATGAATCACATTTCGATGCGATCTTCAACAGTGTTACAAAAGATATTTCCATAAAAGCTTTGCTTGCTACCGAGCAACGCATTCCGGGAATCGGGAACGGGGTACTGCAGGATATTCTTTTTAACGCAAGCATCCACCCCAAACGGAAAAAATCCACCCTGACTGATTTCCATCGCGGTGAATTATTCCACAGTCTGAAAACTACAGTATCTAAAATGACAGATCAAGGAGGACGGGATACAGAAAAAGATCTGTTCGGAAAATTCGGAGGATACAAGACCATACTCTCTAAAAACACCTTGAAAAATCCTTGCCCCAACTGTGGAGATAACATTGTCAAAGAGCAATACATGGGAGGTGCCATCTACTTTTGCCCTACATGCCAGGTAATCTGAAATAAAATTCTAAAATACCTCTGCTCGGCCTGGTCGCCTGACTACCCGCGCTCACACAGATTGAGTTTCAGTTGTTATTATTTGCGTTACTGTCTTCCTTGAAATAATACAAAGATGCTTTTAATTAAGACTGGCTAAGCTTGTAATGTTTTGCTTTCTTATTCAACTATGGAAGGTATATACAAAGAATTTTTTCAGAGAGGGGGATGGTATATGAGAGCAGAAGGTTGTATAGGCATCACAGAAAATCTTGATGCACACATTGCATTAAAACCCAGAAATGGAGGTATTGCCGACTGGATTGAATGCGGTATTGCTTATAAACTGAAAGTAGGCAAAAGGTAATTCGAAGAAGACATTTTAGTAAGGTTCTTTCAGTAAATATTGAACAATACTGTAAGAACCTGACTCAAATGTTTTTTATATTTGACACTGAAATTTATTTTCAGAAATGAACAGGCTAATAAAAATCTCAAAAGCAGAAGGTATTTTTCCAGAATACCAGAATACTCCCATTGGAATGCTACTTGAATATCATAATCTCAATAAAAAATATCAAGAGTATGATCATGCAGAACTTCTAGTGGGAATGTGCATGGATAACCGGGAATATCTAAACATACCTAAAAACTTTGCATACATCATGCGTACTGGAGGTACCAATCTCTATCAATTTGAGTTTCAAATCTCTTATACTATAGGCGTAGGTGGAATCAAATACATTGCTTTAACTGGTCACTCTAATTGTGGTATGTCAAATTTAGAATCTAAAAAAGAGCAATTCATTTCTGGAATGGTTTCCAATGCCGGATGGACAAGAGAAAAAGCAGAAAATCATTTCGAAGACTTATCTCCAAAATTTGAAATCGGAAATGAAATTGATTATACGCTAGAAGAAGTCAAACACTTACGCATTAAATATCCGAAAATTATAGTTGCCCCGCTATTTTATAAACTTGAAGACAATTTGCTATACCTGATCGAAGAATAAAGTTTTCATCTCATCTTTCCATAAATAATGTAACTTTTTGCAGTACAATGGTGTAGAAGGAATATATATAATATTATTCCTTACTATGCTACTATTCAATAAAATACTCCGAATCCTGGCGATAATTATTCTCACCTTCAGTATGGCAGGATGTAAAAAAATTGCTGAATGGACTGATGATAATCCGGATATTGAGCCTCTTAAACAGGGTTTTAAAACCTCTGCAGCCATAGGTTATTGTGTTTCAGTGGCTGCAACAGTCCTACAGGGAGGTCCAGTACCTGATAACGTAGTTTTCGAAAGTACCAGCCAGAGTAATTATTCGAATGCAGGCATTATTTACCTGACAATGGATAGGAATTATCCTTTGCCCTTTAATAGCCATATCGGAGATATTGTAATTGCCGGAATCTGGGATAATAATAGTTATGGCAGTATGAATACCGGAGTTATATCTATCGTATTTGGAAATCTTGATTTGTTTGGTGGAGAATTTAACTTTTATGGCATACATACGGTTCCTGTAATGCAGGATCGGGAAACAGGAAAAATAACAGCCGTATTTGCCCGGCAAGACATAGTTTTTGGAGCTGGCAGTGATACCTTGTTGAATTTAAGCCTGTCAAATCCAATGTTTAGTGAAGAACTACTGCGTCTCGAAGAAGACCAACCTGATGATGTATTCGTTGCAGTATCACAAAATGTATGGTTTATTAACATCGATCAGAATAATACTCCCTCACCTTACGATGACTCATATGTAGTTAATGGAGGCGGACAAATTGCTGAGGCTTCTGAAAATTCAGGAGGAATTCAGTATCATGCCATGATTGGAGCCGAGTTTGTGTATGACCAATGTTCAGAAAATCCGCTTCGGGGAAATGCATTTATGCAGAATTTAAAAGCAAGTACCGGCGTTGAATTGGGAAATATAATGTTAAATTTTCACGATAGATGCGATGGAAAAGCTTATGTTGAATTCAGTAGCGGTGAATGGTTCAATTATATAGGCAGGAATGTGAATCTGAATTTCAATTAAATCTCTTTAAATTGCTCTTATCAATTAGGCTCTTCCAAGGTTCAACCTGCTCAATCAAGTTCTAGTGAATACATCCATCTATGGATAACCAGATTTGCACATTTCCATTTGTACCAGCCTTGAATAATTCTCCCCCTGCAGGGGATAATATACTAATAAATGGTTCAGTAATAGCAAAAACTGCATTACTTATACCTTCAGTATCTCTATTCAAGCAATAAGTTCTTTAGTAAAATATGATAAATCTCAAACTCAGGATACTTTGCGATGGCTTTATTTATTAAAGTATAAGTATCAAAATAATAGCGACTATTATAATATTGGGAAATAGCATTCATATATTCAAAATGTGTCTGAGGTTCAGGATTATCAGTAAGCCTCACCGATTCATACTTAGAAGGAATAACAATGGTCCCTATCTCAGGTTTTCCGTTGGGTGTATTGCTTAATGTCCAGTAATAAGATTTTCCTTCTGTCCATTGCACATCAGCCAATGAAATGATGCTGTCTGAAATGGCTTCCTTCTCAAAGACTACTTTCTGAGTTTGGGAATCAATAACTTTTAGTCCTAAATTCAGTTCTTCCGAATTCTCGAAACCCAACCGCAATATTACATGATCAGTATTCAATACTTTTGATTTCATCGGAAATACATTGCTTTTTCCTCGAATACTATAGGCTGCACCTGATTGAGCCAACAAACTTTGATCGGTCTTTTTATCGTTCGCCATTTCATACAAGTCCGATGAATTCGCAACTTCTTCAGATGGAACCGTGTAATCTGATACTGCAGCAAGTGGTATTTCTTCACCTGAAAACAACATAACAATAGCATTGCCCCTCTTCACAGATAGAACATCACCTGGGAAATAGCGCTGTGGTAATTCAAGCGGTTTTTCTTTCGAATTGCGAATAATTACTCCTTCTCCATCCAGGGACAAGATCATAGCTGTGAAACTTCCTGTTTGTTGACCGAATGCATTCAGTAAAAGGCCTGACAAAATAACCGCTAATATTCTTACTTTCATATACATTAATTTTTTATAGTTAATCAATTTACAAATTACTAATAATAGTAGAAAGGAAAGTCTAAAAATAAATAAACCGCAAAGAGCTCAAAGTTCACGCAAAGGTCGCAAAGTTTTATCTGATAGATTTTTAACTCTTTGCGTGCTTTGTGATTCCTTAGCGACCTTGGCGGTTAAAATCATTTTTACTTTTAAATTGCATTAACTTAAGAAACTCAAATATGGTTAATAACCAGCTGTGAGATAATGAATGATTTTTTACAAACACATACTATCTTGCATATTATGAAGTATAATAAACTACCAGAAATTCTTTTTCTCGTTTTTGTATTCTCATTCTTTTCATCTGCTACAGGCCAGTCAGATAGTGAAACAATTGAAAATTCAGAAAATAAACTCCTGGAACAGATAATGTCTGATAAGGAAAATCTACAACAACTAGATGCATCGGAAAATAGCAGTGAGAAAATAGTCTTCCTGAAAAATATAGGAGTCAGCTTTCAACGATTGAATGAATTTGACAGCGCCATTTTTTATTATGAAAGTGGATTAAACCTGGCTCTTGAAACCGGCAACAAAGAATTGTCCTCTTCTCTGCTCTATAACCTGGGTTTGGTATACTTCAACAAGGGACTGTATCCGAAAGCCCTTGCACATGCCCTTGCAGCACTTGAAACCGACAGGGAACTTAAGAATCCCGATAACATTGCAGCCTCGCTTAATGCTGTTTCGCTCATATACCAGGAATGGGGAATGTATGATAAATCACTTTCTTATCGCCTCGAATCTATGGACCTTGCCGAAGAAAACGATAACAAGATTGAAATAGCAAATGGAAATTACAACCTTGGGAGTCTCTATGTCAAAATTGGTAAAACGGATAGAGCACTGGAATATTTTCAATTGGCTGAAAACAATTACAAAGATCTTATTGATAGCCTTCCCAAAAAAAGCAGTCTTAAACTCCGCTTATCCGAAAGTTTTTATTCAATCGGAGGTATTCATCTATATAATAAAGAGTATGAACAGGCTTTAGATCTTTTCAACGAGGCTTTGAAAATCAAATACAAACTATCTGATAAGGTTGGTCTCGGAAATTGCTATTATCAGATTGGGCTGATTAATTCTCTACAGAAAGACTATGAAACTGCCCTGGATAACTTATTCGAGTCTATTCGCTACAAATATTCTATTGACGACAAAAAAGGTCTTGCCCTTGCTAACTATCGAATTGGCAATCTGTATCTTCTACAGCTAAAACCTACTCAATCTGAGACCTATATTCATAAAAGTATAAAGCTAGCTAAGGAAATTGGCGACAAGGAAATTCTTTTAGAGGATTATAAAATTCTTTATGAGATCTATTCTGGAAAGAAGAAATACAAGGAAGCACTTAACTACCATCAGATATTTAAAGCATATGCCGATTCAATTAAAAATGAAAATACGATTAAGGTTGTTGAGGAGCTAAGTGTACGCTATGAAACAGAAAAGAAGGAAAAAGAAAACGAAATTCTTCTTCGTAACAATGAAATAAAAACCTTAACAATACAGAAGCAAAAAACCTTTGGATTGTTTCTGTTTGGTGTTATTGCTTTAGTAATATTGATAGGGATTATTCTCTTTCTGCTTTATCGTTCAAAGCAAAAGACCAATAAGATCATTTCTCATAAGAACATGCTCTTAAGCGAACAGAATATCCAGATAGGAAATCAGAAAAAGGAAATAGAACTCAAAAACAAGAATCTTACAGACAGCATTGTATATGCTAAAAGAATCCAGGATGCAATGCTTAGTGATGTTAAGAAGCTAAACGAATATCTTGATGACAGCTTTATATTATTTAAGCCTAAAGATATTGTAAGCGGTGACTTTTACTGGTTTGGGCAAAAAGACAACAAATTCATCATTGCAGCCATTGATTGCACAGGTCATGGAGTTCCGGGAGCATTCATGAGTATGCTGGGAAACTCATTTTTAAACCAGATCGTATTCAATTTGGGAATTACTTCGCCTGAAATCATTCTTGATAAGCTTAGCAGCGAAGTTCAGATCGCCCTTAAACAGGCTGAAACAAATAACCAGGATGGTATGGATATGGCTTTATGTACCATCGATTTGAAGACCAGATCCTTAGAATTCGCAGGGGCGAAAAATCCCCTAGTTATTATTCAAATCGGAGAAGCAGAAAGAATAAAAGGCGACAGATTGCCAATTGGCATTAGCTATGGCAAGGAAACTTCTTTCCGAAAACATCTTATTGATACTAAGAAACCTTCTTATTTTTATATGTTTTCCGATGGTTATGCCGATCAATTTGGCGGACCTGAAAATAATAAATTTATGATAAAACGACTTGAGAACCTGCTTCTTGAGATTCATGAGAAACCAATGGAAACTCAAAGAGAAATACTTGACACTACTATCTGTGAATGGATGAAAGACGAAGATCAGATTGATGATATTCTTGTTGTAGGATTCAAATTAGGATAAAACAGTACTAAAAACACTTGAGAAATGCGTACTATACCTTTTACCCTTATTCTCATATTGATATTTACTTTTACTATCAGAATATTTGCCCAGACCAGCTATCCCATAGAAACGGTTCTGCAAAAAGGACACTCTGAATACGTTACTTGTGTGGCCTACAGCCCCGATGGCAAATATGTGGTTACAGGAAGTCATGACAATACGCTGAAATTATGGAATGCCTTAAACGGAAAGGAAATACGCACATTCTCCATGCACACAGGCCCTGTCCGATCGGTATGTTTTAATCCGGAGGGTAGTCGTATTCTCACTTCCTCGGTCGATAATAAAGCGCAGGTTTACGACATTACAACCTGTAAGCTTCTTGTTGAAATCGTGATTGACAAAGACAGGCTTTTCAAAGCATGCTACAGTCCTGACGGATCGAAAATTCTGACCATGAACGATCGCGACGGGATAGCTTTATGGAATGCTTCCAACGGCGAAAAGATCGGTGAATACAAAAAAGAGTATTCGGCTACAATATACCCGGAATGGTTCAGTCCGGATGGTAACAAGCTGATGACCTATGTAAATTACAACGAATCACAGCTTGTTGATCTGACTGACAGCACAAAGAACAAAACCTTTCTAATGGAGAAGGCCTTTTCCTATGACATTAGTCCCGATAATAAATACCTGGCTATTGGTTCAAACAAAGAACTTGTGAAACTTTTTAATTTGGAAAGTGGCAAAGAAATATATGCACTTGACCCCAATGAAGAAAAATCATGCGATGGCTGCAAAACCTTAATAGCCTTCAGCCACAGCAGCAAATACCTTGTTACTTTTTCAAAATACTCGGGGGTGATTCTGTGGGATGTAAAAAAAGGCAGTCGTGTACAAAGCTTTGAATTTGATGATACATGGACAGATGAGATTGCTTTTAGTCCAGATGATAAGTACATCATTCTTACCGCAGATGATGAAAGTTTTATCTGGGATATAAAAACAGGAAAAAAGCAAATGCAACTTTCCTTCGATGGTTTGGAATGCCTGCCTGTTTTCAATCCGGATAGTAAATATTTGCTCACAACAAATCAAAACAATACTGCAGCCTTGTGGAATTTATCAACCGGCAGAAAAATTAATATATTCGAAGGCTACCT
This sequence comes from uncultured Bacteroidales bacterium, assembly GCA_964456285.1. Classification (GTDB taxonomy): domain Bacteria; phylum Bacteroidota; class Bacteroidia; order Bacteroidales; family UBA10428; genus UBA10428. Next base: position 8,211 of record CAYWBC010000068.1, on the reverse strand, counting down.
GAACAAGATTCATGATGATGGCCTGAAATTCGACCAGGGAAACTGGTACCATTCCAGTATCATACGGTATCTTGGTATGAAATCCGCTCTTACTCTTAGTCCTGATGGGAAATATGCTGTGAAAGGAAAAATTGATTCCATTGCTGTATTGCTAAATACAGAAACCGGAAAAATAGAGAGAAAATTTATTGGACATTCAAAAGTTGTTCTCTGCGCCGATATCAGCAGCGATGGAAAGTGGCTTGTTACGGGTAGCGGAGACAGACGCATAAAACTTTGGGATGTTGCCACTGGCAATTTGATAAGAACCTTTAAAGGACATTCGGAATTGATTTTCGATGTAGAATTCAGTTCAGATAGTAAATACATTGTTAGCGGTAGCTGGGATGCCACCATACGCATCTGGGAAACAGAAAGCGGCAAAGTTATAAGGTACATTAACCTTGACAAGGTTTCTCCTTACTGTATGAAATTCACACCAAACGATTTGTACATAGTATCGGGTGATCTTGGAAATGAATTTAAGCTTTGGGAGGTAGATGCCGGTAAAGAATTCAGAAGCATTGTCGGGCACACCAACCTGGTAACCGATATCTGCTTTAGTCCCGACGGCCGTCAAATGGTATCTGCCAGTCTGGATGGAAAGGCCAAAGTATGGGACCTTCTTTCCGGAATGCTGGTAAATAAATTCACGGGGCATACTGCTGCAGTTTATTCAGTAGCTTTTCATCCTTCCGGTAAATATGTACTTTCAGGAAGCAATGACAGAACGATTAAGGTTTGGGATCCTGTTACCGGCAAAGAGCTTCATACCCTTACAGGCCATTCAGGAGGTGTTACCTCCCTTCAGATTTCCGAAGATGGTAATACCATGATCTCATGCGGTATTGATGGTGAAATTAAGCTCTGGGATCTGACAAATTTCAAAGAATTGTATACCTACATACAAATTGACAGGGTCAATTGGCTGGCCAAGAATCCAGAGGCATACTTTGATGGTTCACCGGAAGCATTGAAACAAATAAACTATGTCTCCGGTCTGGAAGTAATTCCCGTAGGTTCATTATTTGAAAAGTTTTATACTCCTAACCTCATCCGACGAATACAGCAGGGGGAAGAATTTGCTGCTGCCGGTTCAGATCTGCAGAAACTTATCAAAGACATACCTACTGTTGAGATTCACATTCTGCCTGATAATACAATCAGCAACATTGTAAAACTTGATTCCATCGAATGGTTTAAAAATAAGATCACACTGTCGGTACAAGCTACCGACCAGGGAGGAGGTATTGATGAGCTACGTTTGTTCAACAATGGCAAGCTAATTCAGAACACAAAATACCCTGGAACAGTTAAACGATCAGGAAAAAAATACGAAGAAACAATTGAGGTACCTGTATTTACAGGCGAAAACAGGATCACTGCCATCGCATTTAATAAGGAGCGCACTGAATCACAGGAAGTAGCCTTAAAAATATATTACGATGGTGTAGAATCAGATATTAATCTCTACATTTTTTCAATAGGCATTAACAAGTACCAGAATCCTAGCTATGAGCTCAGCTATGCAGTAAACGATGCCAGGTCCTATTCACATGCAATTAAAAAGGGAGCAGGAAGTATATTTAAAACTGTAGAGGAATACTTCATTAAAGATGAGGATGCAAACAAAGAAGGAATTCAGCAAGTCTTCAGGGAGCTTTCAGAAAAGGCTGGGCCTGAAGATGTATTTATTTTCTATTTCGCCGGACACGGAGCCATGAGCATGGACAACAAAAAGGAAAGTCCTGAATTTTATATCATCCCCTACGATGTAACAAATCTCTATGGCGATGATGAACTGCTTAAAGAAAAAGCCATTTCTACCGAAGAGCTATTAAATCTTTCGAAAGATATAGCTGCCGGTAAACAACTCTTTATTCTTGATGCTTGTCAGGCCGGTGGTGCCTTAACAGCATTCAATGCAAGAGGTGCCAATCGTGAAAAAGCGGTTGCCCAGCTTGCCCGAAGTACGGGAAGCTTTTTTCTCCTGGCAAGCGGTGCCATACAATATGCATCGGAAGCCCGGGAGCTTGAGCATGGAATATTTACCTATGCAATTCTTGAAGCATTGGAAGGTAAAGCAGATGGCAGCTCGGGTGATGATAAAATTACAGCCAATGAATTGAAGAGTTATGTAGAAGATCGTGTTCCTGAACTCACTCAACAATACATGCTCACCCCGCAATATCCAACCGGCTATAGTTATGGGCAGGATTTTCCTATTGTGATTGTGAGATAAAATATATTGTTTGCCCCGCTAATGTATGATTGCATCGTGTAACATTGTAGGAATATATATAAATATCCAATAAACCTTTAATTATATTCGCAAGTCAATTCTTTACCTCTATGTTTTCTTATTTGATACAGATTTCTGCGGAAGATTTTGATTATTAAATTTTTAAAATTATATTCGGAATTCTATATAATATTTCATCAATACCTGGAATTGTTTAGGGGGACGAGATGGAGACAGGATCAACCTGAACAGGTATGAAGAAATGATCGTTAGTTTACAGGTTTAATTTTAAACTCCTGATATAGAAAGGAAGCGGATATCGAAAAGCCTTCGAGTAGATAATTTTAAAATTTTAAAGAATGAGATCAAATCTTTTTGTTTTAGTACATGTTCTTTGTTCCATAATTTTAATTATGCTTTTTCCCCAATGTAAGAAGGATGAAACGGATATCATCACATCTGTTGTTACTCTTAATGAAATAGATGATTACGGATATAAGTATGTTGTTTGTAATGGGACATTTGAACATAATTCTGATCCTGCCCTGGTTTTGGATCAGATTTATTTTAGCGATATTACAACTGAACCATCAGTATCGAACAGAAATACAAGGAGAGTTAGTGCATTAGGCGACGGTTATATTCAGATTCTGAAGGATTCACTAGGACAAATTGATTTTGAATGCAGGCTTATAGAACTTGAACCTAATACAAGGTATTACTTCCGTTGTGCCTATGTAAAAAACCTTGTGGACACATTTTATTCAAACACAGTATCGATTACAACAAAACTCTTCGAGATCAATTCAATAGAATTTAATACAGAGCTAAGCTATGGTCAGGTCGATGATATAGATAACAATACTTATAAGACAATTGAAGTGGGTACACAAACCTGGATGGCTGAAAATTTGAAAACTACAAAGTTTAATAATGGTACAGCTGTGCCCTTAATTACTGATATGTCAGAATTTATAGCAACACAAAATCCGGCATATTGTAATTTCGAAAATGAAGCGGAAAAATCAGAAACACTTGGGAAACTCTATAACTGGTATGTAATTGAAGAGGAAAACATTTGTCCTGCAGGTTGGCATGTTGCCACTGCTTCTGACTGGGATGTCCTGGATAATTTTGTTACAGAAAATTATGATTGTTCAGGTAAAGCTATTGCATCGAGAAGTGGCTGGATGGAAGCTTCTTGGTACGAATGTAATATTGGTAATGATTTAGCATTAAACAACAGTACAGGTTTCTCAGCTATTGCTGCCGGAGCATTTTCAGATTATGAATTTGGAGGTTTCGGTCATGCAGATGTTTGGTGGTCTCCTCAGGGAACTAGTGGAAATTATCAGCCAAGTAGCCGATATCTAACCAGAGATAATTCAAATATTGGAGTAAATAGTTCTGAAGATGAGCATAAGGGCTACTCTGTTAGATGTGTTAAAGATTAATCCTTTCAGAATCTAATCCCATATTGCCGCACGATTGCTACAGCACGATTAACTTTGTCGAGCTCATCATTTCATCTGTGGTTTTAGGGATAAGATACGTATCTACATTTAGCGGTTTTTAAGACTCTACATCTGGATTAACATTCCGTGCTTGACAAGGAATCCAAGGTAAACAAGCATTATGCAATATAATTACTGGATTCCTTTTCTTCACTCTGCTTCGTCAGGAATGTCAATATCTCCCCACTGTTGCACGATTGACTTTGTCGAGTTCATCTCGAAAAAATTAGGATTCGGTTGTATCTTTAGGTACCAGTTCCGCATCTCCCAACCCAGTTTAGAAAATGATCGAATTATTATACTCATACAGACATATGATTATTTTCATTTTTTAGCACGCATTTTAATCTTACTTTACTACTCCTTCTGGTTCGGCTTTGCTGAACGAAAAAGATTGCATAATCTGCTTACCAGAGTGTATATCCGGGTTAACACCGGGTTTAGTAGCATTTACGGAAATCGGGGTATAATTAAAGTTTTATGATTTAATAAAAAAATGAAAAAATGAGCAAAAATGATGATCTATTAATTACCGAGGGAATGCAAGAATATATTAACCGGAGCAAAATTTACCTAAAAGAAAGGGATGACTATATTAAAAATAATGTCAGGAAATGGAAGTTTGATACAATTGCAGTTCATGGTCTCTATACAGTAAAAGATGCCATTGAAGACTACCAGGGTTCTATCATTGAACCTATATTTATGAGCACATCTCAGGCTTATCGTGACTCTGATGAAATGGCTGCAGCTCTTGCATATAAAATTCCAACCTGGTGTTATTCACGAATCGCTAATCCATCTACCTACTATTTTGAATGGACCCTTGCTATGCTCGAAGGCTATGGTTTTGATGGTGAAACATCCTGCTGTTCAACCTCATCGGGAATGTCTGCCATCATGACCGCCTGTCAGCCATTTCTGCAAGTTAAAAAAAACATTAACGAGCCTCGCAATTTCATTGCTACAGCGCAATGCTATGGTGGTACCTTCCAACAATTTACAATTCGGTTCATGCGCGAACGGAATATCGAATGTCGTTGGATCAAAGACCCCACTAATCTGGATGAGTGGGCAAGAAATATCAATGAGAACACAAGATTTCTGTATGGAGAATTGCCCAGCAATCCTCAACAGGGATTTTTTGATATAAAGTCTGTTGCTGATATCGCACACGCACATAATATTCCCCTTATTGTTGATGCAACCGTTGCAACCCCTGCCCTGCTGCGTCCGCTCTGCCATGGTGCCGATATTGTTGTGCATTCAGTCACCAAATCGCTAACATCCAGTGGATTCGGTGTTGCAGGTGCAGTCATTGCCCGAAAAAATCTTGTATGCAATATTGATGATGATCAGCTCAAAGCCGACTTTTCACTTCATGTCAAATACCTGCAAAACAGAGACTTTGGCCCAAACCTTCATCCTATGCAAGCCATCATGAGCTTGAATGATATTCGCACCCTTCGATCAAAGATGGATATGTTTAGCCGAAATACGATGAAAGTAGCAACTTTTCTAAATGAGCACCCACAAGTGGAAAGCGTGCAGTACCTTGGATTACCAAATCATCCGCTGCATGATCTGGCTAAAAAATATATGTGGCTAGTAGATGCAGAGCAAGATGATCAGTACAATAAACCAGTCAATCGCTATGGTCACCTGATGTCATTTTGTGTAAAAGGTGGCGCTGAACAGGCCCATAAATTTTTTGATGGCTTACAAAGAATCTGGAGAGCAACCGATTTAGGACGTATCAAGAGCGTTGCCACAATACCTGCAATATCAACACATCAACAACAGGGTGAAGAAGGCAGGTCCCTTGCGCACATCTCTCCAAATATGGTAAGACTTTGCATTGGTGGTGAACATCCGGATGATATGATTGCTGACATTGATCAGGCCCTGCAGAAGGTAAAATAAGAGATTACATAGATACCGGTTATACCTACGTTGGCGCACAATTAATTTCGTTGAGCGCATGCCGCCTTAATTTTACCTTGCTCTGCCATAGTGGTTATGCAAAGGCGATTGTGCAGCTCATCCCAAAATATCGGGATGAACTCGACGCGGTCTTAGTGTTTTGAATCCACCTTCACTAAATCTTGCGCCTCCACTAAAGCTTCAGCGACACGCAGACGATGGATAAAAAATGTTTGTATATTTAAAGCAATTATAAACTATTCATTATGATACAACGAAATTTTTTCTTATACCTCATACTTAGCCTGGTTTTCCTATCAGGAAATGCTCAAAAATTTGAAGGCCTTGCCCCTACTCCGCCAATGGGCTGGAACAGTTGGAATACTTTTGGAGTAGAAATACAGGAAGACCTTTTCAAAGAAATTGTTGACATCCTTGTTGAAAGCGGCATGAAGGATGCAGGGTATGAATATGTTGTGGTTGACGATGGTTGGGAAGCTATGAAAAGAGATGAAAACGGCAATCTGATGGCAGATCCTGAAAAGTTTCCGTCCGGGATAAAAGCCCTGGCCGATTATGTGCACTCCAAAGGCTTGAAGTTTGGTATTCATAACTGTGCAGGCTCAACAACCTGCAACGGTTTTCCGGGTGGACGCGGGCATGAATTCCAGGATGCCCTGCTTTATGCCTCGTGGGGTGTGGACTACCTGAAATACGACTGGTGCGATCACGGCACTGCCGATTCAAAGGAAACATATAAAACCATGCGCGATGCATTGTATGCTGCCGATAGGCCTGTAGTTTACAGCTTATGTGAATGGGGCGATACAAAGCCATGGCTCTGGGCCAAAGACATAGGCCATTTGTGGCGCACCACCGGCGATATTACCGATTGTTTTGACTGCCAGGAAACTTACTCACTGGGACTGAAACCTATTCTTGAATTGCAGGTTGGTTTGGAAAAATATGCCGGACCTGATCACTGGAACGACCCTGATATGATGGAAGTCGGTAATCCCGGACTTAGTCTTGAGGAATCACGTACTCATTTCAGTTTGTGGTGTATTCTGGCAGCTCCGCTAATGGCCGGAAATGACTTACGAATAATGACTCCTGAAATATTGGAAATACTTACAAATAAAGAAGCCATTGCAATAAACCAGGATCCTCTTGGCAAACAAGGATATAGGTTTATGGACCACAAAGGCAAAGAGATTTGGGTGAAAGAGCTTTCTGATGGCGATATGGCAATATGTTTCTTCAATGATGAAGACGTTCATTTGCCATTACGAATCAACTGGAAACATTTCTATATACTGGATGAAAAATATAAGGTACGTGATATTTGGAACAAGATAGATTTTGGCACAACAGAAAAAGAAATGGAATTTGAAGTTGCCAGTCATGATGCACTATTGTTAAGGTTAACTAAAATTAAATAAGAATAGCTAACATGGTGCGTTCTTTATCATCGAGCATCCCTGTTATTTGAACTTTATAAGACTCATTTTGCACAAGCTGCTTTCCTTTTACTACAATAGGTATGAAGTGTTCTCCATATCCCCTGGCTCCTCCTTTTGATTTGTTTCTTTCAACCAGAAGTCTTTGCTCTTTACCTATAAACTGCTTTCTGAATTCCATCTTCATCTTGTCCGCTATGTCCCTAATTATTTTAGAGCGTTCATTTTTGATCTTCTCACCAATCTGCTCAGGCAATCGATCGGCGCGAGTACCTGAACGTCTGGAATATTTAAAAGTATGGATATGACTAAACCCCACTTGCTGGATAACATTGCATGTTTCCTGGAATTCTTCTTCTGTTTCACCCGGAAAACCGACAATGACATCGGTAGTAAAATTGAAATCTGGATAGCATGATTTGAACTTTTTAATGATGTCCATGTACCGTTCAATAGAATAAAACCGGCGCATACGAAACAGTACCTTGTTAGATCCGCTCTGTAAACAAAGATGAAGATGCCTGCATAATTTTGAATTCTCAAAAAGCCCAATGAATTTATCAGTAAATCCTTCAGGCTCAATAGAAGAAATCCTCACCCTGAAATCACCGGGCAATTCAAGTATCTTTTCTACCAGGTCATCAAATTTTATTCCTTCAAAATCGTATCTGCTAATATTCACACCAGTAAGAACCATCTCTTTATTCCCTATCGCAACCGACTTACGAATATTCTCCAGTATATCGTTCACAGGTCTGCTAACAGCCCTTCCTCTTACTTTAGGAACTATGCAGAAGGTGCAGAAATTATCGCATCCATCCTGAATTTTTATGGCACTTCGCGTATGAAATCCTTTCTCAACAACTGAATAATTAAATGTATCCTGCTTAAAACTGGAAGGATGTATCAACTCTCCTCTGAAGTGTGAATCAACAAGAGGAAAAACTGAACTCTTGGTTTTGTTGTCCACCACATAAGTAATATCATCCCTGCTCTCAAGATACCTGATTATCCTAACTATATCCCCGGCCTG
>CAYWBC010000067.1:0-21447 GCA_964456285.1 uncultured Bacteroidales bacterium | reverse complement strand
CTGAGCGGATAGACTGCCCTACTTTTAAACCGTTCGGAGCGATGATGTAGCGTTTTTCACCATCCTGATAAATAAGGAGTGCAATCCTTGCAGTTCGGTTCGGATCATACTCAATCGATTGAACCGTTGCTTCAACACCATCTTTGTCTCTCAGGAAGTCAATAACCCTGTATCTTTGCTTATGACCTCCGCCGATATAGCGCATGGTCATGCGCCCTGAGTTGTTACGTCCACCGGATTTTTTAATCGGCTTCAATAACGACTTTTCAGGTGTTGACTTGGTTACTTCGTCAAACGTCCCTATTATCTTATGTCTCTGACCTGGGGTTACAGGTTTTAATTTTCTAATTGCCATATTGATTAGATATTGCTATAAAAATCAATTGTATCGCCTTCAGCTAATGTTACAATCGCTTTCTTAAAAGATTTACTACTTCCTTTAATTATTCCGGTTCGAGTAAAACGTGATTTACTCTTACCTGCATAAATCATTGTATTTACTGCTACGACGTTTACGCTATACATTTCTTCGACTGCCTTCTTGATTTGAATTTTGTTGGCACTCCTTGTCACAATAAATCCAAATCTGTTCAGAACTTCTCCCTGATCAGTCATTTTCTCGGTTACTAAGGGCTTTATTAAAATATCCATTGTATCTTAAATAGTTCTATTTATCATCTTTTTGTATGAAATCCAGTGAGCTTTCAACAAATACAACATTTGTTGCATTCATTATCTCATATGTATTTAACTCAGAAACCGTTAAGACTTTTGAACCTTGCAAGTTTCTTGACGATAAATAAATATTTTTATTTGGTTCATTAAGCACCACCAAAGATTTATTATCATTTATTTTCAAGCTGTTAAGCATGCTGATATAATCTTTTGTTTTTGGTGCTTCAAGATTAAAGTCTTCCACAACAACGATCGCATTTGATTTAGCTTTGTAGGTAAGTGCAGATTTTCGCGCGAGTTGTTTCAATTTTTTGTTAAGCTTAAAGCTATAATCCCTAGGTCTTGGACCAAATGCCCTTCCACCACCTCTAAAGACAGGAGATTTAATACTTCCTGCACGGGCTGTACCTGTTCCTTTTTGTCTTTTAATTTTCCTTGTACTCCCCTGTATATCACTTCTTTCCTTTGACTTATGGGTACCTTGTCTGCTATTCGCCAAAAACTGTTTAACATCAAGATAGATGGCATGGTCGTTTGGTTCAACACCAAAAATCGACTTCTTAAGTGTTACCTTCCTGCCGGTTTCCTTACCTGAAATATTTAATACAGTTAATTCCATTATTTCTCAATTATTACATAAGATCCATTTGATCCAGGAACAGATCCTTTAAGCATTAATACATTTTGTTCAGGAATAATCTTAACTACCTTAAGATTAAGTATCTTAACTGTTTTACCTCCCTGGCGACCAGCCATTCTCATTCCTTTAAATACTCTTGATGGGTAAGATGATGCTCCTAGAGATCCGGGTGCTCTCATACGATTGTGCTGACCATGAGTAGCATCATTAACTCCTCGAAATCCGTAGCGTTTTACTACCCCCTGAAAACCTTTTCCTTTTGAATCAGCTTTGACATCAAGCCAAATATCATCATGAAAGTAATCTACAGTTATTACATCGCCTGCTTTCCAATCCTTCACAAAGCCTTTCAATTCAATAACCTTTTTCTTAGGGCTTGTATTTGCTTTTTTAAAATGCCCCAACATAGCTTTGGTAGATTTTTTTTCTTTCTGTTCGTCATATGCCAGCTGAACTGCATTATAACCATCAGTTTCTACCCGTTTTATTTGTGTAACAACACAAGGGCCTACCTCTAGCACAGTACATGGTATATTATTTCCGTTTTCATCAAAAACGGAGGTCATCCCAACTTTTTTTCCAATTAATCCTGGCATCGCTTTTAATTTTTATACTTTGATTTCAACTTCAACTCCACTCGGTAATTCCAGCTTCATTAATGCATCAATAGTTTTTGGAGTAGAACTATAGATATCAAGCAAGCGTTTGAATGAAGAAAGTTGAAATTGTTCTCTTGATTTTTTATTCACAAAAGGTGACCGAAGAACTGTAAATATTCTTTTATGTGTTGGTAATGGTATTGGACCACTTACAACAGCACCTGTTGATTTAACTGTTTTTACAATCTTTTCGGCTGATTTGTCAACCAGGTTATGATCGTAAGATTTCAGTTTTATTCTAATTTTTTGGCTCATTTATTTTCTTCTATAGAATTATACAGCAGCTTTGAAGCCTCTTATTTTTTCAATTATTTGAGTTGAAATATTTTCTGGCACTTCTTCATAATGAGAAAATTCCATTGTTGAAGTAGCACGTCCTGAAGTTAAAGTTCTTAATACAGTTACATAACCAAACTTTTCAGCAAGAGGAACTTTTGCTTTAATAACCCTTGCTCCTGCTTTTGTTTCCATCCCTTCAACCTGACCTCTTCTTCTGTTAAAATCAGCAATTACATCACCCATATATTCTTCCGGAGTAACCACTTCGGCAGACATAATAGGTTCGAGAAGAACTGATTTAGCTTTTTTCAAACCATTTCTCAGTGCTTGCTTCGCGCAAATCTCAAAAGATAAGGCATCCGAATCAACAGGATGGTATGATCCGTCTTTAATAACTGTTTTTAAACTATCGATGGGATATCCGGCAAGAATACCATTTCGCATAGCTTCTCTAAATCCCTTTTCAATAGCAGGTATGTATTCTTTTGGAATTTTACCTCCTTTTATTTCGTCCACAAACTGTAAACCAGTTTCATTGTTATCAACAGGTGAAAAAGTCACTGTAATATCTGCAAATTTTCCTCTACCACCTGTTTGCTTTTTGAAAACCTCACGATGCTCAACCTCTGTAGTTATAGCTTCTTTATATGCAACCTGCGGAGTACCTTTGTTACAATCAACATTGAATTCCCTTTTCATTCTGTCAACAAGTACTTCAAGATGCAGTTCACCCATACCTGAAATTACAGTTTGGCCTGAATCAGGATCAGTATTTACTTTAAATGTAGGGTCTTCCTCAGACAACTTGCTCAGAGCTGTTGAAAGTTTTTCGATATCGGCCTGAGTTTTAGGCTCAATGGCAATACCAATAACAGGCTCTGGAAATGTCATTGACTCAAGTGAAATTTGAAATTTAACATCGCATAATGTATCCCCTGTAATTAAGTCTTTGAAACCAACTCCGGCACAAATATCTCCGGCTTCAATTTTATCTTTAGGATTTTGTTTATTCGCATGCATTTGATACAAGCGATTGATTCTTTCTTTTTTACGAGTACGTGGATTAAAAACCACATCTCCGGCATTCAATGTTCCTGAATATACTCTGACAAATACAAGTCGGCCAACGAAAGGATCCGTAGCAATTTTAAATGCTAATGCTGCAAGTGGCTGTGAAGGATCTGGCTCTCGGGTAATCTCCTCATCATTCTTAGGATTGATTCCATGAACAGACCCTACATCAAGAGGACTTGGAAGTAAAGATGTAATAGCATCCAATAAACGCTGAATCCCTTTATTTTTAAATGCTGAACCACACATGACCGGTACAATCGTACGATTAATAACCGCCTTACGTGTTACAGCCATAAATTCTTCAACTGTAATTGATTCTCTATCTTCAAAATAACGCTCAAGCAAATCGTCGTCTGTCTCACAGACAGATTCAATCAGTTTTTCACGCCACTCCTCAACTGAATCTACCATATCCTCCGGAATCTCTGTGTATTCATACTTCACTCCGAGAGTTTCATCCTGTTTCCATACAATTGCTCTTCTTTCAATAAGATCAACTATGCCTCTAAAATTTTCTTCTGAGCCAATAGGCAATTGCAATGGTACCGGATTTGTACCAAGCTTATTCTGCATCTGAGCTACAACTCCAAAAAAGTCAGCTCCAGATCTATCCATTTTATTTATAAAAGCTATACGGGGAACATTATATTTATCAGCTTGCCTCCATACTGTTTCAGATTGTGGCTCAACGCCTCCAACAGCACAGAAAACAGCAATTGCTCCATCAAGTACACGAAGTGACCGTTCAACTTCAACAGTGAAGTCAACATGTCCTGGAGTATCTATAATGTTGATTTTGTAATCCTGATCGTTGTATTTCCAAAAACAAGTGGTAGCAGCTGAAGTTATAGTTATTCCTCTTTCCTGCTCCTGAACCATCCAGTCCATTGTTGCAGCACCATCATGCACCTCACCAATTCGATGTGTAATGCCTGTATAAAACAGGATTCTCTCGGTAGCAGTAGTCTTACCGGCATCGATATGGGCCATAATACCTATATTCCTCGTATATTGTAGGCTCGAATTCATTTAAACACTAATTATCAGCTAGCAACTATATTTAATTTCCGTTATGTCAAAAAACCTCACTAAAATCTAAAATGTGCAAAAGCTTTATTCGCCTCAGCCATTCTGTGAGTATCTTCTTTCTTTTTAAAGGCTCCACCTTCTTCATTATATGCAGCTAAAATTTCTGCAGCCAGTTTCTCACTCATTGATTGTCCACCTCGCTTACTGGCAAACAAAATCAAATTCTTCATACTAATCGAAACTTTCCTGTCAGGTCTAATCTCAGAAGGAACCTGAAAAGTAGCTCCACCAACTCTGCGGCTTTTTACCTCAACTGCAGGTGTAATATTTTCCAAGGCTTTCTTCCAAATGTCTAAAGCAGAGCTTTCAACATCTTTACTCTTTTGATCAACAATATCAAGTGCATTATAAAAAATATTATAAGCAACACTTTTCTTACCATTCAGCATCATATTGTTAACGAACCTGGTAACCAGCTGATCGTTAAATTTCGGATCTGGCAATAATATTCTCTTTTTTGGCCTTGCTTTTCTCATTAATCAAATATGCTTAATTATTTTTTAGGTCTTTTTGTTCCATATTTCGAACGACGTTGCGTTCTTCCATCTACACCTGCTGTATCTAATGCACCACGTATAAGGTGATATCTTACGCCAGGAAGATCTTTTACCCTACCACCTCGAATTAATACTACAGAGTGTTCCTGAAGATTATGTCCTTCACCAGGTATGTATGCATTTACTTCTTTCTGATTTGTTAACCTTACCCTGGCCACTTTCCGCATAGCAGAATTAGGCTTTTTTGGTGTGGTTGTATACACACGAACACAAATTCCCCTTCGCTGAGGACAAGAATCCAATGCAGGAGCTTTACTCTTGTCTACAATCTTGTTTCTTCCTTTTCTAACTAATTGCTGTATAGTTGGCATACAAACGTTTTTAATACTAGACTATATAAAATTCGGCTTGCAAAGGTAGATGTTTTTTTCTTTTTCGCAATATATTGCTAAAATAATTTAGGCATTAAATGAAAAAAAACTCTTGTTACCTCAAACGTACTATAAATAAGGAACCAGACGATCAGTGAAGAAGCTGAAATAGGATAAGATTGTCTTCAAAATACAGCTTAATTCTTATGTTCTATTTTAAAGATTTTATATACTCAATGATCAGATTAATTTCTTCATCTTTTAGCTGGTCTTTGTAGCTCAGCATTAAACCTTTATTGTATCCCTTAACAACATCGGCATTTGGATCCAGAATAGATCTTCTAATATACTCCTCGTCAATAGTAATATCTCTTTCTTGCCCATTGGTTATCACAATCTCGGATTTTCCATATAAGCCTAAATAGGACGGACCAACTATTTTTGTACCATCTGCAGAATGGCAGGCATTACATCCTATTTGCTGAACAATCTGTTTTCCCAAAGACGAAGTATTAACAACTTCACTGCTTGCATCAGCCAGAACAGATGTGCTATCTACATACCATTTATCGTAGTCCTCTTGTGTAAGCACAATAACAGTAGTAATCATTGAAGAGTGTTCCAATCCACAATACTCAGTACAGAACAAATCATATTTACCAGGAGAGTTAGCAATAAACCAGGCATTCCTTGGAGTTCCAGGTACAATGTCTTTTTTTAATCTGAAAGCAGGTATGTATAAACTATGTATTACATCTAAAGCATTCATGTCTAGTGAAATTGGAGTCCCGGCCGGTATTACCAAAGTATCTGAACGCCTGCCGTCTTCATATTTGAATATCCATTTCCACATACGGGCAGTTGTTTCAATATGTATTGCATTCTCAGGCGGGTCGGACTCCATAGGCTTCCAACCAGTCCACCCAAAATAGAACATTGCCATAACCAATATGAGAGGTATTACTGTCCAAATTACTTCTAAAGTATTGTTGCCATGAATTTGAGAGGCAACAGGATTTTTACTTTCCCGGTAGCGGATAATAAAATAAATGAGGGTTGCTGTTAATCCTATGAGAAAGAAAAAAATTATACTTAAAATAATGATAAAGGCAGTATCAACTCCTTCAGATAAATTGGATAAATTGGATGAAAACATATTCTAATATCTCGTTATTATGCTTGCATTATAAAATGTAAGCTACTTCTGAAAATTATAATCTAAAAAAGTAACTATCATTACAGAAACAAATATAAACAGAACCAATCCAACCATAATTCGCAAAGCTTTACTCTCATATTTCAAATGCATAAAATGCCATAATACCAGTGAAGATTTTGCTGATGCCAACAGCAAAGCTCCAATTACAGCCATTCTTCCAAGATTGAATCTTGTTATAGATACTGAAACAATAGTAAAAAGTATCAGTGTCATCAGCACATAAAAATATGTTTTGTATTTTACTATATGATGTTTTGATTCATTTGACATACTATATAATTTAAACAATCAGGTAAAACAATGGAAATAAAAATATCCAGATCAGATCAACCAGATGCCAATACAATCCTGAATTTTCAAGCTGTACATAATTTCCGCTATTGATTGAACCATGCATAATTTTCATTAGCATTACCCCCAAAAGAGTAAGCCCAATTATAATATGCAAAGCATGCAAGCCTGTCATTGCAAAGTACAATCCAAAGAATAGAACTTCACCTGTACCCAATTCAACAAGTTTTTCAGAACCCGGATAAATTCCATGGCCAAATTTGCCACTCCATTCAAAATATTTATTTACCAAGAAAATTAATGCCAGCATAATTGTAATGGTCAATAAATTAATTGCCCTCCTCTTTTCGCCTAATTGCACAGCAGTAATTGACATGGCAACTGTCATGCTGCTTATGAGCAAAATAATTGTATTAAGGGTTCCGATCGGGACACTAAGCTCTTTAGCAGCAAAATGAAAAGCTACAGGATTTTTAAATCTAAATACACTATATACTATGAAGAGACCGCCAAAAAGAAGCAATTCAGTAAATATAAAAAGCCACATTCCTATTTTAGAACCTTCATCATCTCGATGCTCTAATGTTGACATTCTTAAGTTGGTTTAGCTTGGTTTAACATCAGTGAAGTCATAGGGTTCCTTTGTTATCTGTGGAATCTTTTCAAAATTTTCAAGACTTGGAGGACTGGCAATTTGCCATTCCAAAGTGACACCTCCCCATGGATTTTTGCTTGCAGGAGTTCCATGTTTTGCAGATCTGACAAGATTAATGATTATTAAAGCCAGACCAAAAATCATAAATATAGCACCAACAGATGAAACAATATTTAAGCTATGGAATTCCTCAACATAATCAAAATACCTTCGGGGCATTCCTTTCATACCTAATATAAACATCGGAAAATAGAGAAAGAGAAATCCAACGAAAAATACCAACAATCCTGTATTTGCCCAACCTTCATCATAGTTCCTTCCATATATTTTGGGAAACCAGTAATGCATGGCTGCCATGAATGCATATCCTACACCTCCAAAAACTATGAAATGAAAATGTGCAACCACAAAAGCAGTATCATGAACATGCACATTCGCAGCCACAGCACCCAGCACAAGGCCTGATAAACCTCCAATCATAAATACAAAAATGAAAGAGGCAGCCCAATAAAACGGTGTTCTCAATTGAATTGACCCTTTATGCAATGTAGCAATCCAATTAAACACTTTTATTGCACTAGGTATGGCAACCAAAAAAGTAAGAAATGAAAATGCAAATTGAGCAGTACCACTCATTCCGGCAGTAAACATATGATGTCCCCAAACAAAATAACCTATAAAAGCAATCAACAAAGTAGAAATTACTATTGCTTTATAACCAAAAATAGGTTTTCGTGCAAATACTGGAAGTATCTCAGAAATTACACCCATTGCAGGTAATATCATTATATAAACAGCCGGATGTGAGTATATCCAGAATAAATGTTGATACAACACAGGATCCCCACCCAAGCTTGGATCAAAAAAGCCGATCTGCATTGTGCGCTCAGCCACTATCATAAGAAGTGTAATTCCAATAATTGGTGTTGCAAGCAATTGAATCCAGGCAGTACCATACAAAGACCAGGGAAAAAGAGGCATTTTAAGCCAGGTCATTCCGGGGGCTCTCATACGATGAATAGTTACAATAAAATTCAATCCAGTAAGAATGGATGAAAATCCCAGAATAAAAGCACCCAATACAGCAGGGAGCATATTAGTAGTTGTTTTAAAACTATATGGTGCATAGAATGTCCAACCTGTATCCGGAGGGCCATCTCCCAAAAACTGGGAACTTATCACAACAAATGCACCAAATATATATATCCACCAGGACAATAAATTGAGCCTTGGGAAGGCTACATCTTTTGCCCCAATCATTAAGGGAAGAAAAAAGTTCCCAAACACAGCAGGCATGCCAGGAACAACAATCAGAAATATCATTGTAATTCCATGCAGAGTAAATATTCCATTGTAAGTTTTTGCATCCATGATAGTTCTTCCGGGGGCTATTAACTCAAACTTCATCAGTAAACCTAAAATAGCTCCAACAACAAAAAATGTCATAATGGAATATAAATAGAGTAATGCAATGCGTTTGTGATCAGTAGAAAAAATCCATGCGAACAAACCTTTAAATTTTCCTTTGTATTCGAGGTAACTGGGCTCCGGTAAATTTTTACTGCTCATGTTTTGAAAATTGAGTTCGTTTTTCTTTCCGCTTGTTAGCGTATGATCGCAATAATAACGAAACAAAAATAATTAAAAGAATGAAGCTAATAATAACTCCCGCAACGCGTGTAATATTCAACACGTATCCTTGTCCTTCAGGGTTATAACTGTAACAATACTGAAGTACCTTATTTAAGGTAGGGCCCGATTTTCCTTTGGAAGTTTCTATAACAGCCATTTTAAATTCGAAAGGTAAAAATCTTGTGCCATTCAAATAACGGGTAATTTTTCGATCGCTGCTAAGAAATATTAAGGTGCCTGCATGAATGTAATCATTGCCAGTTTGCTTATACCTAAAACCAACGCTCTCTGTAAGTTTTGCAATATTTAAACTGTCGGTAGTAAAAAAGGTCCAACCTTTTTCCGCATTATCAAGCTCAAGCACATTCATGTAATTTGACTTTTTGCGCATAGCAAGTTCTGTACCTTCCCTTGGATTAAAACTTACTGTTAATATCTGATATTCTTCTCCAATTTTAAGGTCAGATTTTTTAACAACCTCTGCAAGTCCATCCATTAAAGGAGTGCAAATACCGGGGCAACGATAATATACAAGAGAAAGAATTGTTGGTTTATCAATCAATTCCCCAATAGAAACAGTATCTCCGCGCTCTGAAATTAGTGTAATATCAGATGGAACATATGTGTCTAATTTTTCAATTATTCCTATCTCCGGCTCATCGTCGGATTTTGATGTCTGACCGTTAAGATAACATGGAATGATGATTCCTATTATTAAAATTCTAGATAATTTCATTTGCTCTCGGATATTATAGTTCAAATTTATATTTAATATTTCCTGCTACCAATTTTCTTCAATAATTACAATACTATATACAAAAAAACCTGTCACTTGTTCAGAGAAGAACTATTCATGACAGGAGAAGTTTAAATCTATATTTCTTGTTTCAATAATTAAGTATCTGTTTTTGTGAAAGGTAGCGCGATGAATGATAATAAAAGATAAAAGATAAATGAAAACAATATTCCTGATACTTTAAACTGTAAAATTAAAAGCACAGATACAAACAATAAAATATATTGTAAAATATTCCTGGTAAATGATAAGCCCTTGAATTTCATGGATAACATTTTAATGTTGGATAACATCAGAAATACCAATATGATAAGAACTCCGAATACAAAGTATATATTTAATATCAGATCTTTCACAATTTTGTTTTCTGTGCTTCCAAACACCAACCAGATTGCAGCAATTATTAAAGCTGCTGCAGGAATAGGTAAACCTTTGAAAATATTGCTCTGAGTTTGTAAAATATTGAATCTTGCAAGCCTTATTGCTCCGGCTAAAGTAAAAAGTAAAGAACTCAATAAAATCAGTACTTGTGGAAAATTTGCAGATATTAATTCAAAAGTACTATCACTGGATGATTCAACAAGAACAAGATGCAGCCAATTAAACAAAATAATTGATGGAGCAACTCCAAAGCTTACAACATCAGCAAGTGAATCAAGTTGTTTGCCGAATTCGGATTTTGCATCCAATACTCGTGCAGCCAATCCATCAAGAAAATCAAAAACTGACGCAAGTAAAATTAGCCAGGCAGCATTGAATTCATTTTTGCCTTTGAAAGCAATAATAATCGCTAAGCAACCTGTAAAAAGATTTAATAAAGTAAGTGCGTTAGGAACAATCAATTTTACATTCTTCATCGTGAAATAATTAGTATCAAAAGGATGTGGTTTTCTAATAAAATAGTAATTTATTAATTAAAGGTATAAAAAAATAGGAATAGAACCTTGCAATATATTTCAAAGAACAAATACAGTTTGAAATAATTCTTACTTTTGGTAAAAATACGTACTGTTAATTATGAAAATCGCTATAGACTTTGATGGCACAATTGTTGAACACCGCTATCCGCAAATCGGTGAAGAGAAACTCTTTGCTATCGAAACATTAAAACAACTTCAAACATTAGGACACCAATTGATACTTTGGACATTCAGACATGGTAAAGAATTAGATGAAGCTATTGAATACTGTCGTAAAAAAGGCATCGAATTTTATGCTGTAAATAAAAGTTATCCTGAAGAAGAATTTGACCCTGCAAATAGCAGTCGGAAGATCGATGTAGAATTGTTTATTGACGACCGAAATGTAGGTGGATTTCTTGGATGGAGTGAGATATGGCAAATCATTAATCCTGACTCTATCGATTCAGAATACAACGAACTTTCTAACCTTACAGCAAGAGGAAATTTCTCAGTTGGCAGCCGGCTAAAAAAGTTTTTCAAATAATGAATCTATTGACTTTGATTTTGACAAACCTTAAATCTGCAACATTATTTGCTTTGGTGTTTACTTTAGTTTTTTCCTGCGATCCTGAAATCGCCAGTAAACACAGTACCGAAAAACATGTAAAGACTTATTCAATTGCCTCTCCTGATATTGACAATGTATATTCGCTTAATGATACAGTATATTTTGAGATATCTGCCTTAAAAAATGACATCACTCTTGATTCTGTTCAAATTCTTGCAGAAGGAATTTTAGTCTCATCCCAAATCACAGAAAATTTTCGTCTGCCCTGCAACCAGTTAATATCGAAATTTGGAAGGCAAAATTTTCGTTTAAAGGTCTTTTTTTCCGATAGCCTTTCTCAAAATCTTACTTCCAGAATTATTGTTTTACCGAATGATCCTCCAGAACAATTGAGCTACAAAATCATTGAAAAGAAGCAACATAATCCTGAATCTTCTACTCAAGGACTTGTATTTTATGAAGGCAATTTGTATGAAGGCACCGGACAATGGGGACAATCCAAGTTAATGAAGATTGATCCTGTTACGGAAGAAGTGTTGCTTGAAAGAAAACTTAGCAAGAATCTTTTTGGCGAAGGAATTGTTATTTATGATGGTAAAATATTTCAATTGACTTATAAATCAATGATTGGTTTTGTCTATGATTTAGAAAGCTTTGAGAAAATAATGGAATTTGATTTGCAAACTTCCGAAGGATGGGGTCTGACTTCTGATGGCGAATCATTGATAGTCAGTGATGGATCCAATACTCTGTATTTTTATGATCCGATATATTTCAGCCGCAAAGATCAGCTGGATGTATGTGATAACAAGGGCTTGATTATTAATCTAAATGAACTTGAATATGTTGATGGAATTATCTGGGCAAACATATATGGGGAGAAATATATCTTAAAAATAGATGCTAAAAATGGAAAAGTTATCGGGAAACTGGATCTCTCTCGAATTTTTCCTAAGGAACTGCCGGATGATATGAGTCACGTTCTAAATGGTATTGCATACAATTCTGATAAGAACAGTTATTATATAACTGGAAAATTATGGCCTGTGCTCTACGAAATTGAAATTATGCCCTGAGATTTTTTTTGATCTTACCTGTTTTTTTATCAAAAAAAATTATAAGGTGCATTTTTCTTCACTTTAAAAAGCTAGTATTCTGTATGTTAATTCGATTGTTAATAACGTGTTAATAACGTGGAAATAAAATGTTCACAAAAGTGAAATGAGCAAAATTTTGTTCGGCTTATTTAATGCTATTTTTGGAACCGATTTCGAAATAATTATTTTATACTTGTAATAGGAATTCGGAAATCTAATTTCAACTCAATGGGAAAAGTAATTGCGATTGCAAATCAAAAGGGAGGCGTTGGAAAAACAACTACAGCTATAAATCTTGCTGCCAGTCTTGCAGTTCTGGAAAAAAAAGTGCTGATTGTTGATGCCGATCCTCAGGCAAATGCCACTTCTGGTATTGGCCTTGATGTAAGAAATATTGACAAGAGTATATATGAATGTCTCATTGAGGAAGAAAACACTGAAGAAGTTCTGATTAAATCAGAAATTGATGGTATGGATATTATTCCATCCCATATTGATCTTGTCGGTGCAGAAATTGAAATGCTCAATATGGATGAAAGAGAGCATATGCTGAAAAAAGTAATTGCCCCTGTAAAGGATAAATATGATTATATATTAATCGATTGTTCTCCCTCTTTAGGACTCATAACTGTAAATGCTTTAACAGCTGCCGATTCTGTGATGATCCCTGTTCAGTGTGAGTATTTTGCACTTGAAGGATTGGGGAAGCTTCTTAATACAATAAAAATTATACAGGGAAGGTTGAATCCCGAACTCGCAATTGAAGGTTTCGTTTTAACAATGTACGATTCCAGATTGCGCCTTTCCAACCAGGTTGTAGATGAAGTGCGAAAGCATTTCCAACAAATGGTATTTGATACAATCATACAGAGAAACATCAAACTAACTGAAGCCCCAAGTTTTGGTAAACCAGTTGTACTCTATGATGCTGAATCAAAAGGTTCAATTAATTATTTGAACCTTGCCAGAGAGCTGGTGAATCATGACAATGATAAGGATGGTGACTAGATATGATTGAACAATTTTTTTATTATGGCAAAGAAAAACTCTTTAGGCAGAGGATTGGGTGCGTTAATTGATGGCGCTGATGAACAATCAAACTATTCATCCAATCAAAGAAATATCGGTGGTGTAGCTGAGATTGTAATTAGCAATATTGATGCAAACCCTTATCAGCCAAGAACAATTTTTGATGAAGAATCTCTTGAGGAACTTGCTTCTTCAATTAAAGAAATTGGTATCATTCAACCAATAACGGTACGGAAATCAGTAAATGGTCGGTACCAGTTGATTGCCGGTGAAAGAAGATTACGAGCAACCAAAATAGCAGGACTTAGAAAAATTCCAGCTTATCTGCGCGAAGCAGAAGACGAAAATTTGCTTGAAATGGCACTGATCGAAAATATTCAGCGTGAAGATCTCGATGCCATTGAAATTGCTATTAGTTACCAGAGGTTAATTGATGAATGTGAGCTTACACAGGAATTACTTAGTCAGCGTGTTGGGAAAAAGAGAGCTACAGTAGCAAATTACGTGCGATTATTAAAATTGCCTGCCGAAATACAGCTTGGAATTAAAAATCGTAAAATATCAATGGGCCATGCACGTTCGTTGGTAAACATTGAGGATCCCAAAGAGCAATTGAAGATCTACAATAAGATCATTACTCAGGAATTGTCGGTTAGAAAAGTTGAGGAAATTGCAAGAAAATTAAATGGCGAAAAAGATACTATACTTGAAAAACCGAATACTGTTTCCATAGATTATGAGAAGCTGAAAGATCATCTTCAAAAATTCTTTAGTTCTAAGGTTCAATTTAGGCGCAACAATAATGGTGTTGGAAAAATCGTTATTCCATTTGACTCAGATGAAGATCTGGAAAGAATTATTGCTATTTTTGACAAGCTAAACACCTGAAATGCTTTGTAACTTTGGTTAAAATTAGTTCATCTTTAATTCTAAGAGGCATCCTGTGGGGTGCTTTGTTTTTTTGTCCTTACGCGATTTCAGCACAAGATGCTACTGCCAGAGATGATTCTGAACTTAAACAAGATTCCATACCTTTTGTGAAGGAAAGAATTAAGAACTGGAAAAGATTGAGAGCTGACACTGCTTCTAAAGATATGGAAGATTCACAGCTTATAACTAAAGATTCATTAATCATTCTGAACGATACTATTTATGTACAGAATGACACATTGACGACACAAAAAGATACAGTATTGATTCTGAATGATTCCGTTTCAATATTGAATAAAGGCAGTATTTTTAAAAAGAAAAATGTCCGAGAACATTCTCCTCCGCGTGCCACCATTTTATCGGCTGTTATACCTGGCCTTGGACAAGCTTATAACAGAAAATACTGGAAAATCCCAATTATATATGCTGCCGGCACAGGTTTGTATCTCTATTTTGATTATGCAAATGGGATATTCAATAAGTATAAGAATATATATGAAACTGAATTTGCCAAAGGACCGGAAAGAGACCAGAATGTAATGGACAACGCTGCATTAAACCGAGATGTTTGGAGTAAAAGAAGAGGATATACTGTAATTTTCATGGGATTGCTGTATGTTGCCAATGTTGTAGATGCCATGGTTGATGCATATTTTATAAGTTTTGATGTTAGTGATGACCTTTCGATGAGAATTGAACCAAATCTTGATCAGATTCCATCTCAGTATGCTTTTGATAATTTTTCTTATGGTGTTAAAATTAGTTTGAATTTTTAAATGTGTTTTATGAAGAGAATACTAGTAATTATGTCCCTGCTATTTGTGGTAATGTACTTTTCATCTGCCAGAACAGTTACCAACGATAGTACAGAATTTTATGCCGAAGATTCATTAAATCAATATACGGTTTCTAATGACAGTTTAGAGTTTTATACTGAAGACTCACTGGATCAATATTTAGGATTAAATGACTCTATAGAATCTAATTTTGACACAAATCTCGATAGTATGCTGAATCTGTATTATGTCGAAGAATCTGCATCTGTTGATTCCATGCTCTCTATTCCTACTGACAGCATTATCCCTGATTTTCCTGATTCAGTCTATATAGCCAGACTAGCAGAAATTCCTACAATAATAGATTTACCATACAACAAGATTGTTAAGAATTACATCAATGCATATACAAATAAACGAAGAGCCACTGTAGAAGTAATGCTTGGCTTATCTGAATATTATTTCCCTGTTTTTGATGATATTTTCGATTATTACGACATCCCGAATGAGATGAAGTATATGTCCATAATTGAATCTGCTCTAAATCCAAGAGCGTATTCCAGGACCAGAGCAGTAGGCTTGTGGCAATTTATGTATGGTACCGGACGAATGTACGGACTAGAAGTTAATAGTTTAGTCGATGAAAGGATGGACCTCTATAAATCAACACATGCAGCAGCGCGTTTCGCAAAAGATTTATACAAAAGATATGGAGACTGGCTTCTGGTAATTGCAGCATACAATTGCGGGCCCGGGAATGTAAACAAAGCGATCAGACGTTCTGGCGGAAAAACCAATTATTGGGATATTTACTATTACTTACCCCGGGAAACCCGTGGACACGTTCCTGCATTTATCGCTGCTACTTATGTAATGAATTATTATACTGAACATAATCTGACTGCTATAAAGGTTGATATGCCTGTCCTGGTTGATACTATTCACATTAGCCAGGAACTACATCTTAAGCAGGTATCTGAAGTTCTTGGCATTCCCATCAAGGAGTTAAGAGATCTTAATCCTCAGTACCGACATGATATTATTCCTGCCGGAAAAAAGGTTTATTCGCTCAGTCTTCCGCTGGAATATACCGATGAATTTATTGATTTGGAACAAGTGATCTATTCATACAAGGACTCTGTTTTTCTTAACAAGAAAAATCTCACAATAAGCCCTTCCAACAGTTACGCTCAAAATGTTCCACAGGCACCTGGAGCAAACTATGTAAAATTGAAATATATTGTAAAATCGGGTGACAACCTGGGATACATTTCATCCTGGTATGATGTACGAGTATCTGATTTAAAATATTGGAACAACATCAACAGAAATATGATTCGTGCCGGTCAGAAGTTAACAATCTACAAACCCAAAAGCAAAGCAAATAAATATAAAAATATAGATGGGATGAGCTTTGCCGAAAAACAAAAAATGATCGGAAAACCTGTTTCAACAGCGCCATCAAAACCTACCGCTCCCATAAAGGATAGCGGCAACTATGTAATGTATACAGTAAAATACGGAGATAATCTTTGGGACATAGCAAAGAAATTCCAGGGAGTGAGTTATACTGATCTTATGAAATTGAACAATTTATCTGAGAATGATAAAATCAACCCCGGTCAGCAATTGAAAATAAAACCAAAAGAATAAAACCTGTTTTCTGATTGGGCATGTCTGTTAAACCATACATAACGCTACTCTTTCTTGTATCTGTTTTAACAGTTCTATTAGTTATTTCTTTCCTGTTCCCTAATAATGGGATTTCTCTTGGCAAAAGCATTAAAGTCAGATTTGCCACTCCCGAAGATATTTTTAGACCAAACAAGGAAGAATACGCAGATATAACTGATAAAATAGCCAATACCATTATTAATGACTCTATTCTTGAAACTCTTGCAAATCAGGATGAAGATTTGCCCTGGGATACGATTAGAGTAAATGAAGATAGTTTGAAATCAAGCATTGCATTGCTCAAGTTCCCAAAAAAAAACAGAAAACTATTATATCCTGTATTTAAATCTTTTGATAACGCAAAATTTTCTAAGACACCAGTCCGGGTAATGCATTATGGTGATTCTCAAATTGAGGGAGACCGAATAAGTTCTTTTATTAGAAACCGCTTACAAAAAAAGTTTGGTGGATCTGGTGTTGGGCTGGTTCCGGTTCAGCAAATTTATGATTTCAAATACTCCATTTTTCAGGATAATTCTAACAACTGGAACAGGTATACACTCTATGGACAACGTGATACATCTCTTTCCCATAACAGATACGGTGCCCTGGCAAGTTTTTGCAGATTTTCTCCTGCACATGCCAGTACAGAACAAACAGATACTTCCATTATAACATCCTGGGTCTCATTTTCGCCTTCAGATTATTCCTATTCGAACACCAAGTCTTTCAGGCAATGTCGACTTTTTTACAGTCATAATACCCAGCCATTTATCATTGAACTTTACCAGGGTGATAATCTTATTGAAGCAGAAATGTACCCCGAAAGCAGCTCCCTGAAAACTGTTCAATGGACATTCGATGAACCTGTAGCTAATATTAAAATAGTTTTTAAGGGATCCGATAGTCCGGATATTTATGGGATTGCTCTGGATGACAGATCTGGTATTGCAGTTGATAACATTGCCATGCGCGGTAGTTCAGGACTGGTATTTACTAAAATGGATAAATCAATTCTGAAGGCTCATTACAAAGCTTTGAATGTAAAAATGATTATTCTGCAATTCGGGGGTAATGTAGTACCACATATCACAGATGACTATGGTTATTATGAAAGACTTTTTGGTGCTCAATTGAAACGTATAAAACAAATCCTCCCCGATGTTGCTATTGTAGTTATTGGTGTTGCAGATATGTCAATAAAACAGAAGGACAGGTATGTATCTTATCCAAATATTGAAAAAATAAGAGATGCCATGAAAAATGCAGCTTTTGATGCAGATTGCATTTATTGGGATATGTACGAAGCAATGGGTGGGAAAAATTCAATGCCCAGCTGGGTATTTGCAAATCCGGCTCTTGCCTCAAGTGATTTTGTACATTTTAATACTCGTGGTGCAAGAATAATTGCCAATATGTTTTATAATTCACTGATGTATGAATACAATTTATACAAAAGAAATACATCTGTAGCGAATGAAAATTAGTAAGAACTATATTAGCACCAGGAAGTTAAACCTGATTACATTCATGGTTTTTCTTTCAACTAGTTCTGCAATTTTTTCACAACAAAATGATTATTTTCTTGGACCCTATCGTTATAGTTTTATTAAGTATGATAGTAATGTCATTCGTTTCCCAAATGACTCATCCGGATTCGAAAGCATCTACAAAACAATAGATTCAATAATAGTTAAAGGAACAGGAAAAATTCAGATAATACACCTTGGCGGATCTCATATTCAGGCAGATATCTACACACACTTAATTCGCAAAAGATTTCAGGGAATGTCTCCGGATATGAACGGAGGAAGAGGTTTGATTTTTCCATACAGAATTGCAAAAACAAATGGCCCCTCAAACTTCAGAGTCACATACGATGGCGAGTGGCTTTATTGTAAAAATACACAAAGTCAAAAACCATGTAATCTTGGTATTACCGGCTATTCGGTTACAACATTTGATTCAATAGCTCATATCTCTATCGATATCAATAAAGACAGCACGATATATTATTCATTTAATTCAGTCAGAATATTTCATGAACCCACTAGCTATAACTTAATGGTTCAAATCAATGGGAAGGATTTTACCGGTAATTATTGTGACAGCCTTGGATATACCCAAATATATTTTGATGATTACTACGATGCTTTTCAACTTGAAATTCAAAAAGATACAAGCAATGGAGCTTTTACTCTACAAGGGATTTCATTTGATAACGATAATGCCGGGGTAGTTTATAATACAGTTGGAGTAAATGGCGCTATGTTAAATTCCTATTTGAGATGCAATCTTTACAAACAGCATCTTGCTGCACTTTCTCCTCAACTGGTTATTTTTTCCATTGGAACGAATGATGCCTATACGAGAAAGTTTGACGTATCTAAGTTTCATCGTGAATACCGGCAATTATTAGACAGCACTTTAGAAGTATTGCCAAATGCACAAATCATCATTACAGTCCCTAATGATAGTTACCTGTATAAACGCTATGTAAATAACAATACTGCGAAAATGAGAGACATCATTTATAGTTTATCAGATGAGTACAATTGCGGAGTATGGGATTTTTATACCATCATGGGAGGATTGAATTCCGTGCAGGCATGGTATTCTTTGAATATGATGAAATATGATAAAGTACATTTCAACAAGAAAGGTTATTTACTTAAAGGAGATTTATTCTTTTCTGCCTTTCTTAAAGGATGGGAAGAGCAATTATCTCTTATTGATTTGATTACAATAAAAAATGACTAAAATATCTAGTAATTCAGTTTAATAAATGGATTTTCTTAAGGACATATTCTTATTCAACGAGAATCACCCTTTGATTTTTACCCGGCTTAATTTCTGGATATTTTTTGCAGTGGTGCTAGGTGGGTATTCAATTCTTTACAAGAAAAATGCTCTTAGAAATACCTATCTTTTTCTGGTAAGCTTGTTTTTTTACTATAAAACAGGAGGAATGTTTTTTACCATTCTTCTATTCTCAACAGTAACCGATTTTTATATCGGTCATGCTATTTACAGGTCGAAAACTCTATTGCATAAAAAACTATGGGTGGCATTGAGTATTACTTTGAACCTTGGCGTTTTAGCCTTTTTTAAGTACGATTATTTTCTTACAGAAACCTTCAACTCAATATTCGGGACTCAGCTTGAAGTTGTAACCCATGCAGCAAAATGGTCAAATGCCTTATTCGGAACTCATTTTGACTTGGGAAAGATTTTACCTCCTGTTGGGATTTCTTTCTTCACTTTCCAAACCATCAGCTACTCCCTGGATGTCTACAAAGACAAAGTTAAACCCGTTCAAAGTTTAACTGATTTTGGCTTTTATGTGTCTTTCTTTCCGCAACTGGTTGCTGGACCTATTGTTCGTGCTGCAGATTTCGTTCCTCAACTATACAAGAGATATACGCTTTCGCCTTATGAGTTTGGGCTGGCTTTTTACCTTATACTTAAGGGTCTGACAAAAAAGATGCTTATTGGAGATTATATTGCTGTAAATCTGATTGATCGAGTCTTTTCCAATCCTGCTTCCTTTTCGGGATTTGAAAATTTGTCTGCTCTTTTTGGTTATTCTCTTCAGGTTTACTGCGATTTTTCAGGTTATACAGATATTGCGATTGGAGTTGCTCTTTTGATGGGATTTTATCTTCCAAAGAACTTCAATTCTCCATACAAGGCAAAAAATGTAGGTGAATTCTGGAAACGATGGCATATTTCTTTATCGTCCTGGCTGAGAGATTATCTTTATATTCCAATGGGAGGGAACAGAGGAGCCTCTGTATTTACCTATATAAGCCTTACTGTGATTTTGCTATTCATTGTGCTCATGGCGGGCAAAATAATACTCATCCCCATATTCATATTTGTTATCTCAATTGTTTGGCTTCTTACGAAGTTTTTTCCCTCAATTAAACTTACTATCAGCACCAACATGAACCTGATGATAACCATGTTACTTGGCGGATTATGGCATGGCTCCAGCTGGATGTTTGTGCTATGGGGAGGTTTGAACGGCTTAGGTATAGTCGTATACAAGTTTTGGAGAAAAGTTAGTCCGTATGAGAACAGTACACATTGGCTCGCAAACACCTGGAAGATTTTCTTTACATTCACATTTATTACGTTCACTAGAATATGGTTTAGAGGGGAATCCATGCAGGGAACTTATGAACTGCTAAATCAGGTAAGCTCTAATTTTGCATGGCCCCTGGTACCCTCCATGATAATTAATTATTGGAAAGTATTTGTATTGATGATATTCGGCCTTGTAGTTCACTGGTTGCCAGAGACTTTAAAGGTTAAATATCGCAACTGGTTTATTGAACGCCCGCTTTACCAGAAAATAGGAATTGCTGTTATTGTGATATTTGTAATCTATCAATCTGTTTCGGCGGGATTGCAGCCTTTTATTTATTTTCAGTTTTAGAAAAATGCAATAACTCTACCCTTACAGGGTAAGTAATCTGCCTTGCTTAGGTTTGGTATTCCAACAATTGAAATTATTGTGCACTCACCCTGTCAGGGTTGGTCTCAATAGTAAACACAAAAAATAATAATCTTACAGGATGTAAAAACACCA
>CAYWBC010000066.1:21119-21483 GCA_964456285.1 uncultured Bacteroidales bacterium | reverse complement strand
CTTCTGAACACCATAACCGATAACAACGATTTCATCCAAACCGATAATATCGGGAGATAAATTAACGTTGATCTCTGTTTGATTTCCTACAGGTACTTCTTCGGTTAGAAATCCAACAAAACTGAATACAAGAATATCACTGCTTTTTGCATTCAAAGTAAATTTTCCATCAACATCAGTTATAGAACCAGTTGAAGTTCCTTTTATCAGAATCGAGACTCCAGGCAAAGCTTCACCAGTATTAGCGTCAGTAATAACACCTGTAATAACTTTTTCGTCATCCTGCAAAGTATTATTTGCATTCAGACTCTGAGCCTGTAGAAAAGAGCATATTCCCAAAATAAGAATTGGTATCCTTAATCCG
>CAYWBC010000066.1:0-21109 GCA_964456285.1 uncultured Bacteroidales bacterium | reverse complement strand
CGGAAAATCTCTTCCAATGGGTAGTTGTAAAGATTTTTTTCATAGCAATTAATTTGGTTACGTTAGGTTATTAATTCTCTCTAAAATAGGAGAATTTTCAAATAAAATTAAATCTATTTTCTTATTCACTTGTTAAAAACTCTGATTTTTTAAAATATAAAAATCAAAACGCTCAAATATATATAACATGCTTTTTACGAAATATCCATTATGTTATCAATATGTATACTATATGTAAAATACAAACAGATAAGTATATTCCCTTAATAAGCCTAAATTAATGCATACAAGAATATTTTCGCTCAGGAATAAATATATTTTTTGCATTTGAATCAAAATTCTATGTTGTAAGTTCAGGATAACCAATAAATGAAAAGGCAGTTTGAAAAATTATTTTTGCGTATGTACTCCCAAAGAATTTAGTTCATTTCATTTTGTAATTTCACCATTGTCTCGTAATACTTATTAAAGTTATCCATGTCTCCCAAATCCCGATAAATAGCGCTAAGGGTATAAAGAATGTTGTAATTAAATGGATTGATCTCATACCCCTTCTCTAGTATCAGAATGGCTTCCTTACTATTCCCAAGTGAATTAAGTGCCACTCCAAGGACATATATATAATAGGTATTCTCAGGCTCTAATTTTACTGATTTGTTAAACATTTCAAGGGCTTTTTGCGTTTGTCCTTTTCGTGTATACAGTAGCCCCAAAGCATGATACAATTCTGGTCGGTCGGGATTTATCTTTAAGCTATTCAGTAAAACCTGCTCGCCTTTATCGTCATGATTTCTAATTCTATATACATCTGCAATGTTAATGGAAGCTTCAACAGATGTTGAATCTACTTTTAATGCATTTTCATAACAAATCAATGCACTATCTGTTTTGCTCTCATTCAGATAGTAAATTCCCATATTAACGTAGGTGGCTGCCTGATCATTATTCACAAGTAACATCTGAATATATTCCTTCAATGATTCTCGATGACTATTTCTCACCAGATCAGATTTTTTGTTATAAGATACCTTTGAATAGGCCAATGCAGCTTCATAGCGAACAGCTCTAACAGAATCATTTAATAATTTAATCGCGTATGAAACTGATTGCTCCCCATTCAACTGACTCAGTGTTTGGATGGCTGCCATTCTTACCATTGGCGATGTGTCATTTGTGTGTTTTTCCAATTGCTTAACAGTTCCCATAGCAGGATAATACTCCATATATTTCAATGCTGAAGCTCTCACAATCGGAGGTTGTGCATTATCATTGACAATGCTGATAAGGTCGTTCAATGCTTCCGGTTCATAATGCAAAGCAGAATAAAACACCTCACCAAAGTGAGTGATGGTATCGTATTTATCACCGTACCATTTTCTAAACCAGCTGGCAGCCCACTGATCCGTTTCATCAGTATGGCATTGTGTACAACTATTTGGGGTACCCAACTTTAGAGATAGATCGGGCCTGGGTATTCTTATACTATGATCCTGCCTTGGGTCAACTACCATATAGGTTGTTTGTGCCATATGGCAGTCTTTACAGCTGCCACCGGTACTATCAGCATCATGAAAATGATGTGTGTAGTTGTTGTATTTTGAGTATACGTGACATTTTGAACAAAGAAGATTTCCCGGAGCCTGTATTTGCATGGAATGTGCATCATGGCAGTCTGTACAAGTTACTCCCTGCATATACATCTTACTCTGTAAAAATGAATTGTATACATAATCCTCTTCTTTAATCTGCCCATCAACATGGTAGAGCCTGGGTACTAACAAATCGGGTAAATGTGTTTGCATCAAAGATTCACCATGAACATAATCGCCCCAGATTTGCGTGCGTCTGGAGTGACAACGGGCACATAGCTCAACCTCCTGCCTGTTTTGACGTGGTTTGCTTCTGAATGCAGTGCCCTTCTCCATATCAAATTCCCAGGAAGCACTATCATTTGGAAAATTAAATGCATACCCCATATTAGGGTATTTTTTGGTTTCTTTCCCTTTTTCATCCAGTTCAGCCCATTTCAAATGATTTTGCGAAGGACCATGACAGGCATCACAGGAAACATCAATTTCTTTCCAGTCAGTACTAAAATTAAGGGTAGCAAGATTATAATTTTTCTTAAGATTCGTTGAATGACATTCTGCACAAACATGGTTCCAGTTTTGCTGTTTCTTTGTCCAGTAAAGAACATCGTCATGTGGTATCTTTTCCTGATTGTAAATATGAAACCAACGCTGCCCACCTTCTTCCTCCGATTGGCTATCCCAACAATAAGGCAAGACCTGAAAACAGCCTCTTGGAAATTCAATCAGGTATTGTTGTAAAGGCGTCCATCCAAATGTATACTTTACTTCAAAATCAGAATATTCTCCATCAACACCTTTTGTATAAACAAAAAAATTATCATCCTTTTTATAAAACCTTACTGCATCTCCCAGATGAACCATGGTGAAATTGTCAAAGTTGCCTAACACGCTTTCTTCCGTGGCAATTTCCATGGCCAGATCATGATGTGATCCTACATACTTTTTGTAAACCTCTTCATGACATGAATAGCACTGACTCCGTTCTTCATATCCGTTTAATGTCGGATTGATTGCCGGACCATTATTGCATGAAACAATAAACAAAGAAGAGAGTATTAAAAAGAATGGAAAATGTTTTATCATAGCAAATACCCGAGTTGTCAATTTAGTACAGAAAGATAATCATTTCCTCAATTTAATTATCCATTCAAATTCATCTCCCTTTATATTCCTGAGTTTTTAGTAATTCCTAAAGTTTATGTGAAAATTCATTGCAATATAATATGTAACTTTATTTCGCTCATTTAAATCCAAAATGTATGAACCAATCGTTTAAGCTCTTTCCAAAATTACTACTCCTGATTTTTCTTCTATTTCAAAATTCCTGTTCGTCTGATGAAGCTTATAAAAACCCTAATCTATCAGTCGAAAAAAGAGTAGTAGATCTGATTTCAAGAATGACACTTGATGAAAAAATCAGTCAAATGACTGATCATGCGGATTCTATTCCCCGACTGGGTATTCCGGAGTATAATTGGTGGAATGAAGGTTTGCACGGTGTAGCAAGGGCCGGTATTGCAACTGTCTTTCCTCAGGCAATTGGATTGGCAGCAACTTTTAACGATAAATTGATGCTGGATGTTGCAGGAGTAATATCTGACGAATTCAGAGCAAAGTATAATGATTTTATAAAAAAGAACGAGCGTGAACGCTACAAAGGCTTAACTATTTGGTCACCAAATATAAATATATACAGAGATCCCCGCTGGGGTCGTGGCCAGGAAACATACGGTGAAGATCCTTATCTTACTTCTCGTATGGGTGTTGCATTTGTAAAAGGTTTGCAGGGAGATCATCCGAAATATTTTAAGACCATTGCCACACCAAAGCATTATGTTGTACATAGCGGGCCAGAACCTATTCGCCATGAGTTTGATGTGGATGTTAGTCAGCGTGATTTTATGGATACTTATTTGCCTGCCTTCGAAGCTTGTATCAGAGAGGGAAATGCTCAATCTGTAATGAGTGCTTACAATCGGTTCCGGGGAGAATCATGTACCGGAAGTGAATATTTATTAACAGATATTCTTAGAGATAAATGGGGATTTAACGGATATGTAGTTTCTGATTGCGGTGCAGTTTATGATATTTATGCAAATCATAAATTAGCAAAATCAGAAGTTGAAGCAGCTGCCATTGCCGTAAAAGCAGGTTGCGACCTTAATTGTGGCAGGGCTTATCAATACCTTTCTACCGCCATTGACAGCGGGTATCTTACTGAAGAAGATATCGATGTTGCTTTGAAAAGACTCTTTAGAGCACGAATTCAATTGGGAATGTTTGATCCCAAAGAAGAGGTTCCCTTCAATGCAATTCCATATGAAATTATTGATTGCCCGGCACACCGAAGATTATCTGTTGAGGCAGCCCGGGAAGCTATGGTTTTGCTCAAAAACGAAAAAAATCTGCTTCCTTTTGGTGATGATATTAAGACCATTGCAGTAATTGGTCCGAATGCTAATGCTCCGGAAGTAATGTATGGCAATTACAATGGATTTCCATCAGAATATGTTACTCCGGTTGAAGGAATCAGACGCAAAGCACCTGCTGATGTTCATGTTTATTATGCTTATGGCTGCAATTACCATGAAGATTACCTTCAAAGAGAAGTAGTCGGTTGGCAATACCTTAGCTCCGAAGGCAATGTTGGGCTGACTGGAGAGTACTATAATAACATGGATATGGAAGGCACAGCCTTTGAAGTTAGAATCGATTCAAATGTGAATTACTCATGGTTTCACAGGGCTCCTATTCCTGGCATGAATCCTGAAAATTATTCCATCCGTTGGCATGGTACCTTAACTGCTCCTGTTAGCGGAAATTACCTTATTTCTCTGCGGGGTGACGATGGCTTCAGATTGTATGTTGATGATCAGTTGATGATTGATAAGTGGCAAAATGACAATAAAGATGAACCTATATATATGGACTTTGAGGCAGGAAGTAAACATAGCATAGAAATTGATTACTACCAGAAGGAATGGTTTTCTCAGATAATCTTTGAATGGGGATTACCGATAGAAGATCATGAGGGAAAAGCATTGAATATTGCGGAGCAATCCGATGCGATTGTTTTTGTTGGAGGATTATCTCCCAGACTCGAAGGAGAGGAAATGAGAGTAGATCTCTCAGGATTTAAAGGCGGCGATAGAACTTCTCTTGATCTTCCTGCTATCCAGGTTGAACTGCTTAAAAAGCTGAAGGCCTTGGGCAAACCTATAGTACTGGTTCTGATGAATGGAAGCCCTCTGTCCATCAACTGGGCTGATGAAAACATACCTGCCATTCTGGAAGCGTGGTATCCTGGCCAGGAAGGCGGAACTGCCATTGCTGATGTATTGTTTGGTGATTACAATCCGGGAGGCAGACTTCCCTTGACTTTCTATAAATCCGTAGATCAATTGCCTCCATTTATTAATTATAACATGGAAGGACGAACATACCGGTATTTTCACGATGAGCCTTTATATCCCTTCGGATATGGATTGAGTTTTACAGAGTTTGAGTATTCAGAATTGGAAATGCCTGAAAATGCCTTAACATCTGAAGACATTACTCTCCATGTTAAACTAACAAATACCGGAATTTATAATGGTGATGAAGTAGTTCAATTGTATGTCAAACACATAAACTCTCCTTACCCTGTGCCCATTCATGCATTGCAAGGCTTTAAAAGAGTGCATCTGAAAGCAGGAGAACAGAAAACGATAAGCTTCACTTTATCACCCAGACAGTTATCCCAGATTGATGACAGCAACCAAAGAATCGTTATTCCAGGCAGAATACAGGTATTTATTGGCGGACAACAGCCCAATGAGATAAATATATCCGAAGGAAAAGTTTTGAAAACTGAAATTCAACTTACAGGAAAATCCAATGTAATTGATAAGCTTGATTTATTCAAATAGAAATTATCCCTATGCACCTCTCTCATGTAGACTTAATTATAATTATTCTTTACCTGGTTATAAGCATTGGTATAGGTATTTATATGTCAAAAAAGGCCAGCAAAAGTACCGGCGATTTCTTTTTAAGCGGAAGAAAACTTCCATGGTATATTGCAGGGACAAGCATGGTGGCAACAACTTTTGCTGCTGACACTCCTCTGGCAGTAACTGAATTGGTATCACAGAACGGAATTGCAGGCAACTGGTTGTGGTGGAATATGCTTTTTGGTGGCATGTTTACCGTATTTTTCTTTGCCAGATTGTGGCGAAGAGCTAATATTCTCACCGATGCGGAATTCGTTGATATCAGGTACTCAGGCAAAGAAGCGCGCTTTCTGCGAGGCTTTAAAGCCATATATATTGGTATTGGCATGAACGCTGTAGTGATGGCATGGGTAAACCTGGCAATGGTAAAAATACTTAGGGTAATGTTTCCCGAGCTTTCCCTTTTTGGAGTTGAGGAGATCAAATTTCTTGGCATCACCTTTTCTTCCCACCTAATTGTAGTTGGTTTAATGATGATTTTTGTTGCCTTTTATTCAGCACTGTCTGGATTATGGGGAGTATCTCTTACAGATACTTTTCAGTTTATGATGGCAATGGGTGGAAGTATTGCCCTTGCAATTTTTGCAGTAAAACATGTTGGAGGAATTTCATCTCTAAAAATGCAATTGTCAGAAACCAAATGGGTATTTGATTTTTTTCCAAAAGTTCAAAGTGAATCGCTGGCAAGCAACTCCACCGGATTGCTCAAGCTAAGTGTTGCGGGATTTGTTGCCTATTTGGGCGTACAGTGGTGGGCTAGCTGGTATCCGGGTGCAGAACCCGGAGGTGGCGGCTATGTTGCCCAACGCATGATGTCTGCAAAAAATGAAAAACATTCACTATTAGCCACTTTATGGTTCCAGATAGCACATTATGCTGTGCGTCCCTGGCCATGGATTTTGGTTGCTTTGGTTGCTCTTGTAATGTACCCTAATGTGCCTGATAAAGGAGAAACCTATGTAATGGTAATTCGCGACTTACTCCCTTCAGGATTGCTGGGATTGCTTCTTGCAGCATTTCTTGCAGCCTATATGTCAACTATTGCATCTCAAACTGTTTGGGGTACTTCCTACATAATAAACGATTTTATCAGACCCTTTATCAAATCAGATGCAAATGAAAAGTATTATGTAAACATTTCACGAATCGTTACAGTACTGCTAATTATTTTCTCATTCTTTGTTACTTCGCAAATCACCCGCATTAGCGATGCCTGGAAATTTATTCTTGCTTGCAGCGGAGGCATCGGACTGGTATTGATTCTAAGGTGGTTTTGGTGGAGGGTCAATGCCTGGTCGGAAATATCAGCTATGATTGCTCCTTTTTTCGTATATCCGATATTGTATTTTCACTATCATATGAATTACGAAAATTCATTGCTGATCATTGTTGCATGGTCAACGACTGTCTGGTTAACCGTAACATTTTTAACCAGCCCGACAAGCGATACCAAGCTAAAGGATTTTTATCGACTTATTCATCCCGGAGGAAAAGGTTGGAAACCCATATCTGATAAAATGCCTGAGATAAAGGGGGATTCAGGATACAAAACCTTATTTGTGAATTATTTATTTGGCTGCCTTCTAATTCTATTTAGCCTGTTTGGATTTGGGAAAATAATATTTAAGGAATATACCACCGGATTTATATTCCTGGCAATTGCCCTTATTAGTGGAGCGGTGATTTATAGAAATTTGTCGAGAACAGGTTGGGATAAGGTGAGTAAATAAAATTTACCATCATTACGAGCTTACCCGCCTATCTGACAGGTGTAGCGAGGCAACCGAAGACTGAAGGGCGATTTCAGCGAAGCTAATCTGGTAAGTTATTTGATGTTAGCCTATTCCGTCGCATATAATCACTGAAGCCTGAATAAAGTCGGCTGTTGCGACGAATTCACTTGTAGTACACTGTTAGGTTGCCTCAAAAGTGTTTAAAATTTTTACCGCAAAGATCGCTAAGAAGGCGCAAAGTGCGCAAATATCTGAAATTTAATCACATACCTCTTTGCGAACTTTGCGGAAACTTTGTGTCCTTTGCGGTTTATTAACTTTTAAGATAGCCTTTTACCAAAAATAAAGCCCATTAGACTTCTTAAGCTTAGAATTTTTCGTTATTCTTTTTCAGGTAATCCAATACCTCATCAACCTGGCAGAAGGCCAAAGCCGTATAAGTATCAGCGGCACCATAGTAGATAGCAATTCTTCCTGTATCCGCATCATAAATGTTGGCACACGGAAATGTTATATTGGGAACAAATCCAGTGGTTTCATATTCTTTTTCAGGAGTCAACATATACTCACGAGCTCTTAGCAATACTTTTCCCGGATCATTTATGTCCAGTAAAACCGCGCTAAAACTATATACAAATCCATTGCATGTTCCGGAAACTCCATGATAGAACATCAGCCAGCCTTCTTTGGTTTCAATAGGCACCGGTCCGCCACCAATTTTAGTGCCCTGCCACCAGCCCTTACCACCTTTACCCATCACCCATCGGTGTTTTCCCCAATAGATTAAATCAGGGCTTTCACTCATATATATATCTCCAAATGGAGTATGGGCGCTATCACTCGGTCTACTAAATAAAATATAATTGCCATTTATTTTTCTGGGAAACAGCACTCCGTTTCGATTGAATGGCATCAATGGATTGGGCAAACGGGTCCATGTTTTAAAATCTTTGGTCATCCCCATTCCAATGGAAGCTCCTTTCATATCATCACACCATACTACATAATAAGTATCATCGATTTGTACAAATCTTGGATCGTAACCATAACTTATCGGATCAGGCTTCCCTTTTTCATCAACCCAGGGTATAATATTATCATCAATCTCGAAATGAAGACCGTCCTTGCTTCTTCCAAAATGAATATTGGCTCTTCCATTTTTATGATCAGCACGAAAAACCCCAACAAAGGCTCCGTCAAAAGGCAACACCGCACTATTGTATATTCTTGCAGTTGATGGTGTAGGATTCCAGTCTATTAATGGATTATTACTGTATCTCCACATCACACCGTCATATCCTTTTGGCTTATCTTCCCAAGGTAGATTTGGTAAAGCATTTCCAATGATTGTATTACTCATCTCTTAAAAATATATTTTGGTTATGTTTAAACTAGTTGTGTAAAGATGATAAATTATTAAATTTTAGACTAACCAATATGTTACCAAATTATGCTATCTCCAGATTTAAATTTACTTCTTCAAAACACCAGCGAATTATTAACAAGATTTGTATTTTCACCGTATTAATTGACTGAAAGAATTAAGTTA
This sequence comes from uncultured Bacteroidales bacterium, assembly GCA_964456285.1. Lineage (GTDB taxonomy): Bacteria > Bacteroidota > Bacteroidia > Bacteroidales > UBA10428 > UBA10428. The sequence continues at coordinate 12,243 of CAYWBC010000066.1, read as the reverse complement.
CTCAATATTATGCCACAGAATTCTCCATTATATGCAGATATTATTTTACCTCTGGCAGTTCCTCAATATTATACCTATCAAATCCCGGATGAAATTTCAGAAAAAACTAAAATTGGTTGTCGTGTAACCCTTGTTCTTGGAAAGCGCCGAATGTATACAGGCATTATAAGAACAATTCATAATCACCCTCCGAAAGGATATCAGATTAGTTCCATATTATCTTTGTTGGATGATACTCCGGTTGTATCTACCATGCAGATTGAATTCTGGGAGTGGCTCGCAGACTATTATATGTGTACACCCGGAGAAGTATACCGTGCAGCATTGCCATCGGGACTGAAATTAGAAAGTGAAACAAGAATTTTTGCTAAAGATCCTGAAAGTCTGCCTGCTTCTTTGACTGCAGCCGAGAACGAGCTACTGGATGTTCTTGATAATTCCTCAGGAATTAGCCTGCAAAAACTTGCCTCAACATTGGGGAAAAAAGATGTAATGCCAATTGTAAGAAACCTGATTGAAAAAAAAGTAGTAACACTTGAGGAAAGTCTGAAAAAAGGATTCAAGTCCAAGTTGATCGATTTTATTGAACTTGAAGATCAATTTAAAACAGAGATTAAATTGAACGACTTTCTTAATGAAATAGAAACCAAAGCACCCAAACAAGCAGAATTAATCTTGAAATTCCTTCAAATGCAGGAATCTTCGAAACAGGCCATTCTAAAAGAAAAACTGCTTAAATCAGCTAAAGCATCTCATACTACATTGAATTCACTCATTAAGAAAGGCGTGTTCAAAATCGTTCCGGAAGAAACCAGTCGCTTATCAGACGAGGGAAGAACTACAGTGGAACTTTCGGATTTGAATAATCAGCAGAAGGAAGCTTTCCAAAGAATTAAAAATCTTTTCACTGAGAAAGATGTTGTACTTCTTCATGGAGTAACCTCAAGCGGAAAAACAGAGATTTATATACACCTCATTGCTGAACAAATAGAAAAGGGAAAACAGGTACTCTACTTATTGCCTGAGATTGCCCTTACAACACAAATTATCCAACGCTTAAAAGCTGTTTTCGGAAACAAAGTGGGGATCTATCATTCCAAATTTTCTGACGACGAGCGTGTTGAAGTTTATCAAAACCTGGCTGGAATCAGGAAATTAAACAGTCCCGAATACCAGGTGATTCTGGGTGTACGATCATCAATCTTTCTTCCTTATTCCAATCTTGGATTGATCATCATTGATGAGGAACATGAGAATACTTACAAACAATTTGACCCTGCACCTCGTTACAATGCACGCGATGCGGCAGTGGTTCTTGCAGGAAAGCATGGTGGAAAAGTATTAATGGGAACCGCTACGCCATCTTTCGAAAGTTATATGAACGCTATAACAGGGAGGTATGGTTTTGTAGAATTGACAGAAAGGTACCTTAGCATTCAGCTACCGGAAATAAAAGCTGTTGATGTTCGGGAGGCCAGAAGAAAAAAACTAATGCATTCGCATTTTTCTCCTGCCCTGATTGAATGCATTGAGGAGGCTCTTTCAGAGAAAGAACAGATTATACTTTTCCAGAACCGCAGAGGTTTTTCATCCTTTATTGAATGCGATGCTTGCGGCTGGATTCCATATTGCAAGAATTGCGATGTTAGTCTTACCTACCATAAAAAATTCAATAAACTGAAATGCCATTATTGTGGGTACAGCATAAACAATCCCACTAGTTGCAGTAGTTGCGGAAAAAATGATATCCATACCCGGGGCTTTGGTACGGAAAAAATTGAAGATGAAATCGCAATGATCTTTCCTGACTCCAAAGTAAAAAGGATGGACCTTGACACAGCCCGAACACGCAGGTCACATGAAAAAATTATTGCAGATTTTGAAAATCAGAAAATCGATATTCTGATTGGGACACAAATGATCTCTAAAGGTCTGGACTTTGACCATGTGAAAGTTGTGGGCATAATGAATGCCGACAATATGCTTCATTTCCCTGATTTCCGCTCTTATGAGCGAAGCTTTCAACTAATGGCCCAGGTAAGTGGCCGGGCCGGAAGAAAAGGCAAACAAGGAAAGGTTATAATACAAACCAGTGACTTAGGGAATACAGTAATCAAGCATGTAATGGATAACGATTACAAAGGATTTTTCGAACAACAACTTCAGGAAAGAAAAGATTTCAGCTATCCTCCCTATGTAAGATTGGTGAAACTCACCCTACGGCATAAACAAATGCCCATTGTGAGTAATGCTGCAAATATGCTTGCAACAGAGTTAAGAAAAACCCTTGGAAACAGAGTTATAGGCCCGGAATTCCCCTTGATCAATCGCTTGTTCAATTTGCACCAGAAATGCATCCTGGTTAAAATTGAACGGGATAAACATTTTTCTGAAAGACGACGATTAATGCGGCAAGCCATTAACAAAATTTCTGATAATCCTAATTTTAAGAGTCTGCAAATAGTACCAGATGTCGATCCTTACAATTAGAAATTATTAATAACTCAAGAAATGTTACAAGCAACTCTTTATAAATCAAATATTTCTCTGTGACTTAAAGAAATAATAGATATTCCAGAGCTTAAAATTGTTGCACCTGTCAATATGGATTTGACCTGAAAGGATTTATTTTTCAATGACTACGCACTTATTCAGAATAACATCCAATAAATAGCCAGAACAAATTCCTTTTACTTTCAGTTTTTCTCCTTCACGTGTCTTTTTTAAGGTATTGAAATCTGTATTAAAATGACAAAGCACCCCGCTTATATCCTCTTTTTCCTTTAAAAATATTGTGATAACTCCCTCCTTTTCAATTTTACTGCTAACTATGCCTTCAACGCTTACTATTTTACCCAGAAACATGGTGTTAGCTGAATCTTCATTCATTTCAAAATTTTCGACCAGTTCTTTTGCTGTTATCTCATAATCGGCAACTTTTTTCCCAACATCTGCATCGGCATCACGAAATACATAGAAATAACCTCCTATTGCAGCGCCAATAAGGACAAAAATTATTATGATAATTCCTTTTTTCACGATGGTAAAAAATTATTTATTAAACTTAACATCTACATGCACTTCTATATTTTTTGCAATTTTTTCCTCTACAAGTTCAGGAATAGATATATCATAATCTGAAGGTTTGATAGTAAAATCAGACTTAACACTGATAACATTACCCACAATTTCAATCATGCCATTTTCAGAAACCGGTTTAGTGATTCCGTGTATTGTAAGTTCTCCGGATACAGTCACCTCGTGTTTTCCATCCTTTTCCAGATCAATCTGATCAAAACTCAAAATGCTAGCTTTGAAGCCAGCTTTAGGATAAGTATCGGACTCCATATAGTTTTCATTGAAATGCTCTTGCATCATTTCCCTTTTAAAATCAAACGATTTAACCAGTAAAGTAAAAATCAATCCCCCGTTTGTTGGATCAAGTACAGCCACTACCTGGTGATTGTGTGCTTCAATGTCTTCCATAGGTGTATGAGAATAAAACCAGATGTGGCCATCTTTGCTGATCAATTTCTGAGCCTGGGAAAACTGGCAGGTAAAAAGTAGCGCAATAAGAATAATTAGACTTTTCATGTTTCAATAAATTAAAGTAAACAAATACTCGTTAAAGAAAGTTCAAGCTTAATACAATGAAAATACCCTCGAGATATTAAACCCTAAATGAATTCCTCCATCAAGCCAACTGCCTGTGGTTTCGCCAATAAATCCTTTTTCTATCATAGCCAGCGAATTGGTAAGATGGATCTGGAATACATGACCTCCCGTTTCAATATCCACTCCTACTGAAAGCGGATTGTAGGTCTTTTGGCTGCGATAATCGTTCAGGGGTGGTATTACATAATAATACTCCGCATTGATCGATATTCTTTTTGTGATTTTAAAACGTGCACCAGCTCCTATGGACCATAAATCGTTAGGATCCAGCTCAGTAGGCACCATATTCCTATGTACATAAGTTGGATTTAGCTCGAATGAAAAACGCTCATTAAACTTACGGGCCACCAGAATCTGATGAACATAACTATACCTGTCCCAATAGTTTAACTCTCCCGGGCCATTCCATTTCAAAGTGTTAACAGCTGCACTTGTGAAATAGGAAATGGAAACAGGCATATTTTTCTTTCCCTTCGATTGACGAAAGACTGTGAATTTCAGGAATGCATCATAAGTTTTTTCGTAAGTCCCCCGACCTAAACCTACCATAAGCCAATCAGTTATTCCATAGTCTAAACTAAGGTGGATATTAGCCTGGTCAAGACCCCATAATTCATAGGCCCCTCCATTCAACTCGCCAAATCGGTGCGAAATCCGAAAATCAAGCTGACCTTCTTTCATTCTTTCGACAGAATGGCCATTTAATATTCTTGTAGATTTAAAAGTAGCGTAAGTGTATTCTGTTTCACTTCCTGTTGCTTCTTCCAACAAAGCATCAAGGTCAACATCCTGGGCAATAAGATATAAATTAGTAATGAGACCCAACAAACATAGAATTAATGATTTGATAAAGGAATTCATAGAGTCTTATATTTAATTATTTGGTGCACCATTATCAATCCATATCCGAAAAAGACTAATACTACAATCGTTCAGTTTTCCTGCCCCTTTTGGCATAGCAGAATAACCCGGAGAATGATCAATAGCACCTAAAAGTCTTCCGTTATCTGCCTCTATCTTTACTTCACTATAATCCTCCAATTTAATATTTCCACCCAAAGCGGCAGCTGTAGTATTACTATGGCATGAATAACAATATTGTGAAAGAACAGGCTGCACAGCATCCGAAAATGTAACATTGCTTGTGTCACATTGGTTGTTGATTTCAGGATATAAAAATTCTTCACTATCATAATAGCATGCAGTGATAAAATACTGGATAAAAAATATGCCGAATAGCAACCAGGGCAGGTTCTTTCTTCTATGTTTTTTCATTTTAGCATGCATAGGTATGAATTTAATCATTTAATTATCAGAAGCCCCTTGATCAATCCATAATTCAATAGCGCGAATAGTACATTCATCAAGCATGTTCGATGGAGGCATGGCTGAGAATCCACCCATATGACGGATTGATCCAATAAGTAAGGGTGTTCCGTTGATAATAGTAGTTGCGACGCTATTGACATCGTTATAGTTTTCCAGTGTTATCCCACCATTTGAAGCAACGGAATTATGACAACCGGTGCAGCTATTTTGTATAACAGGCCATACCTGGCTGGCAAAGGATATGGTATTGAGTGTGTCACAAAAAAGATCCGGACAATCGCTATCTAATGCTCCACTTAGTATCCATTGCCTGATTACATCAATCTGATCAGAGTTTAAAGGAGAATTAGGTGAGGGAGGCATACGGTCATCGGACTCATTCTTAGTAATAACATTGTAGACTTTGCTCCCATTCGGATTAAAAGGAACAATGGATTCCGGTTTTTGCATGATAGTGGAATAACTTGTAAACACATACCCTTCTGCATGCGTTGCTGCATCATGGCAACCTGTTGTTGCGCAACTCGATTGAAATATAGGTAGTACATTCTGAGCAAAACAAATTGTATCTGGATTTGGAGGAATAACAATAATTCCGGTATCTATGGGATTATCAGGACAACTGGTATTCTTTGCCCCCTGTTCAATCCAAACCTGAATCAGCATTCGTTGTTCCCTTGAGAGAGGTCTGTCAGGTGGCATCATGTTCAAACTATTGATATCAGTGATGACTTTGTATAGCTCACTATTTCTTGCATCACCGGGATTAACAATACGCATAATGTTGTTATAATCAGTCGCAACAAATCCGTCTTGGGCACTGCCAGAACTATGGCATCCGGTTATTCCGCATGAATTCTGAATGATTGGCAGTACTTGTTCCTGAAAACATACTTCATCCAGATCATCAAGAATAACTACTTCATGTGTACAAGATGAAACCAGGACAATTAAAATAGCCCAACAATATAAGTATTTAACTGCTTTTTGGAAGTGACGAATGGCATCGCACATAGGCAGGAATTTATTTTAAATGTAACGATTTCCATGAAATTTAATTGTAGATTCCCTAAAATATTGTTGATGATTTCCTGAGTTATATCAAAAAAATAATTGGAAAACTGCAGACAATAAATCAATATTTATCAAAGCTCTACCTTCCCTATCTTTCGCATTAGAGAAAGAATCTTTTGTTGTCTGCTGAGCATATAAGAACTTGGTCTGGCAGGATTTCTTTTTCTTGGGTTAGGCAGACTGACAGCTATTAAAGCAGCTTCCCCCCTTGTAAGTTTTGCCGCAGGTTTATGAAAATAGTGTTGTGCAGCGGCTTCAGCACCATAAATACCTGGCCCCATTTCTATCATATTCAGATAAACCTCCATAATCCTTTTTTTACTCCAGAAGGTTTCAATCATTAATGTAAAATATACCTCAAATCCCTTTCTAAGATAAGTGCGTGCAGGCCACAAGAAGATGTTTTTCGCAGTTTGTTGACTGATTGTGCTGGCTCCCCTTTTTCGATGTGTACTCCTCTTATTAAAATCTTGTGCCTTACGTATTGCTCCAAAATCAATTCCATAATGCTTTGTAAAATGATTATCCTCTGTTGCAACAACAGCCTGAATCAAATAAGGTGATATTTCTTCTATCGGGACCCACTGATGCCTGAAATGAATTTCTTTTTTCTCCTTTTTCTGTTCAAATTGCCTTTTAAGCATTAAAGGAGTACGCTGAGGTGCTATGAATGAAAAACAAATGGAAAAATAAATAGAGATTCCAATAAAACACAAAACAAATACCTTAATAAAACGCCACAACCATAATACTAAGCTCTTATAATTCAATGATTTGACGTTAGGAGATATCGGTCCTTTCATGATATCGTTTTACTGATAAGATTTCACAAAATTAAATCATTTTATAATTGCTAAATTTTTATGTCATACTTATCTCCAACATAGTGAATGACTTTATCAGGAATTTCGCAAATATCAATTCCTGTACCATGATCTTTCTTTACAATTACAACTTGTATTGATCTTTCCTTAAGCATTCCAGGAAAATCACCAGATCGTTCTCCAATAGTTAACTGTTTATTCGCGTCATCCCAGGTAAACTCAATGGTTGAATATATACCCTTCTCATAGTTGTAATTATCGTTCTCATCTTCATACAAGGTAAAACTCCCATCTGCTCCCGGGTAGATTCTAAGTTCAATTGGATCTGCTGGCTTTTCAGTAGCGTATTGTACAAACGGGCCAGTTGGAATAATGGACCCTGCCTTTACAAAAAGTGGCACCTTATCTATTGGGGCCTCTGAAACTATAGTTTGTCCTCCATTAAATGATTTTCCAGTCCAGAAATCAATCCATTTAGTATCAGCAGGCAAATAAACATTCCTTGATTTTTCTTTCTCTTCCACAGTCAATTCTTTCTCAAATATTTCCGGGGTTTTCCAGAACAATTGCATGCGGGCAGCACCTGTAGACGAATTCTCAGTTTCAAGAACAAAATCGTATTCTTTCCCTGCTTCTAACTGAAGAATTTCAGTGTATTGCTCAACACTGGTATATACCATTTTCAAAGTATCTCCATCAATAATAATTCGCTTTGCATCAAAACTTTTCAGATGAAACTGGTGTGAACCAGATTCCCTGGGTATCAGTTTTCCTTCCCATCGAATAGCAAACATTGAATCTGAAACATATTCCGGTCGCCCGGTATACCAGAAAACATCTATGTTAGGATCGATTTTTTCAATCCCCGGAACCTTGTATTTGTTGTCTTTATAGTAGCTGGCCTGTAGTCCCTGTTTTCCATCATCGGTTTTAAAATAATCACTGGATACAGCCACCGTAGCTTCTGGAGGTCTGTGATACATGTATTCTGTTACAGGGCATACCATAATTGCCGGTCCGAACATAAACTGATCATCTATATTATAGGTTTCTTTGTCGCTGGTGAAATCCATTGGCAATCCACGCATGATGGTGTAGCCTTCGCTGGTGATCTTCCATGCCAATGAATAGATGTATGGCATTAGTCTGTACCTCAGATTATCAAATTTAATAAGAGTTTTCACATTCTCTCCCATTTCCCATATTTCTCTTGGAGTTTCAGATCCATGAGAGCGAAAGATTGGAGAAAAAGTACCCAGCTGAAACATACGGGTGTATAGTTCCTGGTATGCAGGATCTTTGCCTCCGTTATAAAAAACTCCATCGTAAGCACCAATAACAAAAGCTCCGATATCAAAAGTCCAATAGGGAATGCCTGACATGCAATGATTGATACCTGCAGCAATCTGGTTTTTGTATACTTGCCAGTTTGCTCCAATATCCCCCGACCAGGTTGTTGCGGCATTGCGCTGTTGACCGGCATAACAGGACCGCGTAAGTATGTATGCGCGACGATCAGATGTCTCTTTCCTCCAGTTTTTATAAATGTCATCTGTCATTACCAAAGAAAAGGCATTTAAATAACGCGCCCATGATCCCAGGAAGTTACTACCAACCTTCTTCATTTCATATTCTGTTGCTTCTTTGGTAAGTGCATTCACAATATCGGGTTCAGTGGAATCAATCCACCAACCATCAAGTCCTTTGGTATACAGCCCTCTTCTCAGGTACTTCCAGTATAAGGCATTGGCTACCGGATTGAATGCATCGTAATATTTGAATCCTGCCCATCCTACAGGCGGATATAGATAGCCTTGCCTGAGCATATCTCTGTATATCTCGGTATTAGGTCCCAGGGCAGGCCAAATTGAAATGATGATATGATAATTCATTGCATGCAATCTGTCGATCATTTCTTTGGGTTCAGGAAATAGTGTTGGATCAAAGAACATCCCGCTCCAGTTTTCAGCTCCATTCCAATAGTCCCAGTCCTGGATCATATTGTCAATGGGAATCTGAAGCTCCCTGTATTTTGTGGCAACACTCATTAATTCATCTCTGGTATCGTAATGCTCCTTACTTTGCCAGTAACCATAAGCATACTTACCATACATAGGTGCCTGCCCTGTAAGCATCCTGTATCCGGCAATTACTTCATCCAGATCATTGCCGTGCATGAAATAGTAATCAATATTATCTGCCACATCCGACCACATGGATGCTTTGCTGATCCCATCATCATCATAAACAGTTTTTGAATAATTGTCCCATAAAATCCCATAGTTTTTTGTTGATACCAATACTGGATTTACTGCATCGGTATTGGATTGTACAAGCACAACTTTTTTACCCCTGTAATTCATATAGCCATACTGGTGCTGCCCCAGTCCGTAAATACCTTCGTCCTTATCCAAAACAAATTGCTGTTTCACATGGTATGCCGAATCTGAACCATATACCACAGCTTCAAAATCAGGGCCACTTTCTGATAATATCTGACTTCCATCACTGTTATAAAAAGTAATCTCCATATTTCTTTTCAAGATCCTTACCTGCAATTCATCAGAATTCAGAATTATTTGCTTTTTGTTTTCAAGTATTTCAAGATTAACTGCCTTTGGTTCATTTCTAATTACTGCCAGACTTAATTTGTCCGCTTTGCTTTCAGGAAGCCATTTAACCACCCTTACTATTTGATCTGAATAAAACTGAATTCTTAAATTAAGTTCATTTGTACTGATCTCAACTCCATTATTTATTTCTTTATATTGAACAGTTGAATCAGAACATGAAAAGTGAGTAAAGATTAACAAGACCGTTATTAATCCCAGTAATATTTTTCTCATAGTTGAATTATTTTTTAAAATGGATTTTTTCAGGATTTAGATTGCAAGATAGAGAATCAATTATAAATCAGGATTGCTTTTTTGATAACAGAACGCTGTTAAAATGTAAATTACAAAGCTTTAAGAACTCTTCTTGCGCTGATTTATTCGCTTCGATCATGATTCTCCAGAGAAATAGACCTTATAAATAAATCACTTATATTTAAGTTATGAAATCAATAGTCTTAATTATTGGAGCAACTCTGATTATACTCGTTTCCTGTACAAAGGATTCAGATATTCATTATCTCGATCATTCCCAGTGGTTTAAATATGAAGTAAACGATACTCTTATATTTAGGAGTGGAACTCTAACAGATACATATTTAATTAATGATATAGTTAATGAACACATGGAAATAGATAAAAAAACAGGCGATGAAATATTATGGGTTGAATATGTAGGGATTTCTGAATGTCAAAATTGTCCAATAGGAACATTCGGGCGAGACTATCAAAAGGTTAGTTTTTCAGGAAAATTATATTCTGGGTCGATATATTATGAAAATGCAATTAAAATTCAATATGAAATAGGGGATACCATTCTTCAGAATATTTATTTAGACGATGATATCCCAACTGAGGATACAATACATTTTCAAGTAAAAGCCATTTACTATTCAGATATTTACGGTATTATTCGTTACGATATGTATGATGACAGAGTGTATGAGTTGCAGCTGGACTAGCAATACTGATATACCCTGACAGGGTATGTAAACTGCCTTACTTAAGTTTGGTATCTCAACAATTGCAATGGTAGAGTACCCACCCTGTCAGGGTTGTAGATAAATAAAAAAGCCTGCCTCAAAAAGAAACAGGCTTATAAACTCAATCCCGATGTTACCTAATTGAAATCAATTTAAGTTCAGTGAAGTTACTCTGGCATTCTTTCAAAGAACCTGATCAGATTGCTTCAGTCGTTCCTCCTTCGCAATGACACCCTATTGAAAGGTCATCGTGAGTGTAGCACGGCGATCTTGCTTAAATACTTTTCACAAGCCAAATTTTCGAACTGGTCCCTGACAGTTCGACTTTCTTTTTATCTGCATCCCAAAAGGATGGGTAGCCTGGGTCACATAATTTTTCCAAATGGTTTCATTAGACTTTCATTACGAAAATCAACTTCTTTTGCATTCTTTTCTTTCTCAAAGACTATAAATGTATGCCTGTTTAATAAATTTTTAGGATCGATATTAATTAACAATTGTTTCTTATAAACATCCTTTTCCCTCCTCTGTGATAGATTTTTAACCTTTCTTGCATTTTTATAGTAAGTCAAAAATGAACGTAGTAATATCAAAGGGTAAAAGAATGGGAACAATAACAAAGATCCCTTACTCAATCGTACATACTTAATCTCACTTATTTTAAAACCTGACAATTTCCCGATTAATCGTAATTTTTGCAATCCAATCAGAAAAATATGTCCATAATACATTTCATTTGTAATTGATTTATCAGACATCCACAGATCATCAATTTCATTTGGAGGCATAAGTGGCCCTGTCTCACTTTCGAACAAAAGGTAGCTGAATTTTGCTGATAAATTTGAATAACTTGGAGTTGTTATTACCAGTTTTCCTTGCTTTCTTAGTACACGATTAAATTCTTTGAACACTTTTATCTGGTCACAAAAATGCTCAATGCCCTCTTGACAAATTAGTAGGTCAGCATAATTGTCATCAACCGGTATTTTATTAAGAATATCTGCACGTTTACATTCAATGTTTTTCACCATAAAATACTCAGGAAACAAATCAAAGGATTTGACTTTCGCACCAATACCATTTAAAAACTCTGAAGTTGCACCATTTCCTGCAGGAATATCAATAACAATCCAATTTTTCAATTGTGATTTTATGCTTTCCAGATAATCTTTAACATAATACTTTATGCTTTTGGGATTATTAATTGCTTTATCAATCATTATTTCATGGTCTATTAGTGATGTGCTCCGGCCAGGCTTAGGAACAGCAGTGAATGTGGGCGCTGCAATGCTCTTATAAGGGAGCCGTTTACATTTTAAAAGTAATAAACTTTTGCATACCCAAACCCCGTTATAGACTGGTACAATTATCGCAAGTTTTCATCATGTAAAGAAATCCCGTATATTTAATCTATGAATTCCAGACTCATTTTTATTTTAGCAAGTCTTTTGTTGCTAATTTCCTGCAACAAAGGACCAGAAGAAGATGTTTATGTTTCTTTAGATCATACACAGTGGTTTAGATACGAAGAAGGTGATACTCTTCTATTTGGGAATAATCCTTCTGTTGTTGACACGTACATTTTGGATAGAGTTTCAACATATTATGCACTTCTAGGAACTGAGCATACATATAGTGAAGTTTTAGAAGTTGACTACAAAAAAACTACTCAATGCAATAATTGTCCACTTAGGGGATTTGGGCGTACTCCTAATGGTGTTAGCTTCTTTGGAGACTTTCCTATAG
>CAYWBC010000065.1:0-21567 GCA_964456285.1 uncultured Bacteroidales bacterium | reverse complement strand
TACTGTTTATTTGTCAATTCAATTGGGCTCAAAAGTATTTCCCAACTGAAGAGTTTACAATTAATCAGGGATTATCTTATGATGAAATCACTTGCCTTTATCAGGATAATATTGGTTTTCTCTGGATTGGAACAACAGATGGCTTAAATCGTTTTGATGGCTATTCATTTACTAAATATTCAACTGAATTAGATAATGCATACTCAATACCTAATGATCATATATATAAAATATCGGAAGACAACAATGAGAATCTTTGGTGTGCTTCAGAAGGAGGGTTATTCAGGCTGAACCTTATGAACAATAAATTCTCAACTTTTTCTCATTATATTGATACATTTTCATTTTCAGAGTATTCTCCAGTTTATGATTTTACAATAGATACAGTTAGAAATTATATTTTCTTTATAAGTAAACATTACTACGGTAAATTAGATATTCGATCAGGATCAATTGAAAGGTATCCACTCAATTCCAATTATTTCTTCGAAAATTTGGAATTTAATGGTTCAATTAAGACAAAATTTAATGATAAAAGGGTTTTACTTGCAAATAGTGATGGTCTTTACTGCCATGATATGGATAATGATTCATTGTCATTAATATTCAAATCTGAGCATGTTGGAAATAAAAATGGAGGTATTGAAAGAATCAAATACGGATTAAATAAGGAAATCTGGTTGTACGATCAATTTGATTTTTGTCTCCTCGATACGAATCAAAAACTAATATCCTTTCCGCCTATTAAAACTTTAATGAACTCTTCCTACAGTATATTATCACTTGAGCAGAAGAGTAATTCTATAATTGAGTTATTCAGGTCTGGTGACGTTATTAATTTTGATTTTAAAAGATTGGTATATTCAACTTCCTTTGAATATAGTCTCCCTCCTGAATTTAATCGAAAAGTTACATCTTTAATAAGAGATAGATCAGGAATATATTGGGTAGGCACCAATGATGGATTATTTAAATACAATCCTCATAAAAATGTTTTCAGTCATTATTTATTGCCCCAGACCATTTATAAATCATTTGGCAATGAAATTTCAAGTGCGGTATTTGATGCCAATGGTAAACTATGGTTAGGATTGAATTCTGGAAAGTTATTAATAGTTAACCCTGAAGATGAAAATTTCCAAAGTTCGATTCTCATTAATTTTTGGAATAATTCCAAAATTAACTCAATAAAGGAGAGCAGTGCAGGAAATATTTTCGTTTGTTCGGATGAAGGCTTGACTGAATATTTTGTTCCTCAGAATAATGTATATAAAGCTGGAACAATAAAAACCAGGACTTTTCCTATTGACGATATTGTATATACTATAAATGATGATGATCCTGCTGCTATTTGGATAGCTGCCGAAAGTGAAATATTATTTCTGGAATTCAATATGGATCAAAATTCCTACAGCAATATGTCATCTATAATTGAACTTTCGGAGCCTTGCTTTAAAATAGTAACTACCACTAAATATGTATATTTTTTGCAGTTACGAAAGATATTGCAACTGCATCGGGAAGATAGTACGGTAAAATCAATTTCTTTTTCTGATTACTTCAGTAATAGCTCTACCAAATTAAATACGTTACTGGCTTTAAATGAGGAAGACATTTTAATTGGAACCTCTGACGGACTCTTTCAATACAATGCTTTTGCTCAAAACATATCACCTTATAAGATTAATTCAGTATCCAAAATTAATAATGTCAATTCTCTGATAACTGATATGAACGGAAAGATTTGGATGTCAACAAGCAGGAATATAGTTTCTATTGATCGTGAAAAAAATAGTGTCAACTTTTACTGTAAGCAGGATGGTTTAAACCGAACAGTATTTGCCCCTAGAGGAGAAGCCAAATCATCCGATGGAAGATTATTATTTTTTGGTAAAGATGGATTTGTCACTTTTCAACCGGATTCTTTGATTAGGAATGAGCTAATACCAAAAATTGTTATTACAAATGCAATTCTTTCAGGCAAAGAAAAAATCATCACTAAATATTTAATTGGAGCTGACACATTAAATGTTCAACCAGGATTCCGAGATATCAAAATTAATTTTGCTGCATTGAACTTTTGGAACCCAAAAAGAAATCGATTTAAATATTCTCTTGAACGCCTTGGTAAACCTGATAAATGGCAATCTTTAGGAAATATAAATTACGTAGAATTTTTTGGCTTAAAAACAGGAATATATTCTTTTAAAATCATGGGTTCAAATAGCCGCAATACTTGGAATCCAAATCCACGTGAGTTAATTATTTTCATTAAAGCTTCTATTTGGCAATCCAGAATTGCAATTGTGTTTTACTCTATTGCACTTATCATACTATTCTATTTTTCTGTATATTTTAAAACAAGACAATTGCGTAAAATAAACAGGGAATACAAAGAACGCGAGCATATTGGGAAAAAGATTGAAATACAGAAAGAAGAATTGTCAGTGAAGAATAAAAATATTACTGATAGTATCAACTATGCCAAACGAATACAAATGGCTTTAATGCCATCTCAAAAGCTTTTTAGCAAATTATTTCCTGATTCATTTATTCTGCATATTCCAAAGGATATTGTTAGCGGAGACTTTTATTGGATTAATGAAGTAGGGGGCAGAATATATTTTGCTTCAGTTGATTGCACAGGACATGGCGTCCCAGGAGCCTTTATGTCTGTTATAGGTTTTGAATTGTTTCGCCGGATAACAGAAACAGAAAAGAAAAAACAGCCCGCTGAGATTTTGAATAGTTTAAACAGGGGATTTGAGTCTATATTTAGCGATGTTGACAATGTTATACTCAGGGATGGAATGGATGTAGCATTTTGCGCCATTGATCATGATATGCAGGTTCTGGAATTTGCGGGAGCCTTTAATCCTCTCTATTTGATAAGGGACAATACAATTACAGAAATTAAAGGAGATAGGTTTTCGGTAGGTTTGAATGAAGATGAAACAAATAGTAAATCATTTAATAACCATGTAATTCCACTTTCTGAAGGAGACGTAATTTATATTTTCACTGATGGTTTTGCTGATCAGTTTGGTGGTCCTGAAGGTAAAAAATATAAATACAGAAGATTCCGTCATCTGCTTTTGGCACTGCATCAATTGCCGATGAAAAGGCAAGGGGAATTTCTTAAACGAAGTATATTGGATTGGAGAGGATCTCTTGACCAGGTAGATGATATCCTGGTGGTTGGAATTAAAATCGGGAAATCATATTCCTCAAAATCTTAAGTTATTTTGCAGCTTCAATAGTTAGGAGATTACGCATTTTCTGCAATAGTATCTCTACTTCAAAGGGTTTGGAAATGTATTCATTCATGCCAGCAGCAAGACATGATTCTTTGTCGCCCGACAAAGCATTTGCAGTAATTGCTATAATAGGAGTCTGGGTGTTAGTGCTGGATTCAAGCTCGCGAATTTTTTTAGTTGCAACAATACCATTCATAACCGGCATTTGAATATCCATTAAGATAAGGTCATATTTAGTGGTTCCGAATTTATTTAAAGCTTCTTTTCCATTGTTAGCAACCTCAATATTTTTTACTTTGTTTTTTAAACTTAGAAGAACAATCTTCTGGTTAATGGAATTATCTTCAACAAGAAGTATGTTGGCGTCTTCAAGTTTTTGATTTGTTTGAAATTGAATGATTTGATCAGTCTTTGTTGCTTCTTTAGCTTCTTTCTGAGTTTTGTCATTCTTAAGAAGAAAGGCAAGGTTAATATGTGTTGTGCTGTTTTTTGAACGTACCTCAAAATTTCCCTGATAGAACTGAACTATTTTTCTGGCAATACTAAAATTGAGATAACTTTTTTGTAGGTCACTCTTTGTTTGAATTGGTTTTGTGGGTGCAACCAGATAGTTATCATTGTCATCCTTTTTTAATTTAAGAGTAGGACAAATTACCTCAAATACCAATTTACTATATTCATTGTTTTCGGCAGTTACTTTAACATGGATCTGAATTTTTGGTTTCTCTTTGAAATCTACTTTAAGGAGATTCTCAAAAAGGTTTAATATCAGTTGTTTGACTCTTATTGGATTGCCAATATAAAGTTTTTGCGGAGAGTCAATGTTTGATTGAATTTCAAGTCGATCTTTATGTTGATCCTTGAAGAGCGAAATTGTATTGTCAATGGTAGATTCAACGTTGAAACTCACTAAATTCAGCTCATTCTCATCGATATCAACAGCTGATACCTGTACAATATTATTTACTACATCAATAAGGTTGTGGGTAGAGGCAATGATAGTATCAAAAAGATCTTCCTGATCTGTGGGAAGCTTACTTCTATCAACAAGATTGGAAATTAAGGTAATGTTGTTCAAAGGTGTTCTTATCTGGTGCGATAATTTTGATAAGAAATCATCCTTTCGCTTACTTTCGTCTCGACTTTCTGTTATCCATTTCTGCATTGTTTTTTGATTACGAATCCGTAAGAATTCGTATGTATAAATGATGGCATGGATTGAAAGATAAGCACCTATTATTCTTAAGCTAAAGCTTAACTCATAATCAGGGAGTGAAGGCAACAATAAGTTAAGATAACAGATTAAAGTTATGAGGATAAGAAATACCAGGGAAACCCTTGTCCCATTATCAAGGCCCTTTAAGGCAATGGCCAGTATAGGATAAGGGAAAAGCCATAAAAAGCCAGTTCCAAAAGCGCCTCCTGTTGCCAGACAATATAGCATTACCAAAGCTGTAATTACTAAAATTAAGTTAGCTGCTAGATTTATTCTCAGCGATTTTAGAAGCAGTTGATATGTTAAATATGTAAGGGCTGATCCGCTTCCCAATACCAAAGCAAGAAGATAATTTTCGTTGATAATTGATATTATACCAAAAGAAAGGTAGAAAAAGAGCGAAATACTTGAAGCAAAGCCGACAGTAATTACTTTGTTTGCATCCTCCAGATCGAGGTTGTCATCAACTTTCTGCAAGAAATAATTTGTTAGTTTTTGAAGCAATCCCATAAGGGGTATAAGTTTAATACTTACTAAATTTATATAATAATTAGCATAAATAGTAATTTTATTCGTTATTAAAATTACAATTGTTCGAGTAATTATCAACTACGAAGCATTTACAAAACTTCATTTTTATATCTGAATTTGGCTTAGAAAAGTTAAATTTGTTTATAGAGACTATGGCAAAAATGAGATATCTTCTAGGATCAATTATAGGAATTCTATTTAGTCAATGTATTTATTCACAGGTAGATTCTTTGGATTTAATAAAGTATACCTCTGACTTTCAATTCAAAGAAGGATTATACCTGAGTTTTGATAATCTGAAGAACAATTCGCCTTTGCCAAAATCAAGAATATTATCAGAGACTAACTACAACGATCCGGAATTTTTTAATAAAGTATTGGAGAAACCAAAGGTTTATTATTATGATAATATTGGCAATAGAAATGAACTGAATCCGCATAAAATTTGGGGCTACTCCCGTAATGGATTTATATACATTAACATTGACAACGATTTTTTCAGGATAACTTCAATTGGTTCAATCTGCCATTTTATTGCCAGTCATACTACCTATACAGATTATTACAATTCGAACAATTATTACAATTCATACTATGATCCTTATCGTATGCAACCTAGCGCATACCCTAGTGTAGAGATGAGACAGTATTTGCTTGACTTAAAAACCGGCAGAGTTCTTGATTATAATTATGAATCATTAGAGGTTATTCTTATGCAAGATCCGGAATTACATGATGAGTTTGCTGCATTAAGCAAGAAAAAGAAAAAGCAACTCAAATTCGTATATATTCGAAAATACAATGCAAAGAATCCACTATACTTTCCAAAAAATTAAAAAATTTACATTATGAGAAAAATAATCATCAGTCTGATCTTTAGCTTTTTGGCTTTTTATTCTATTGCGCAAAGTTACGTACCAACCCGAGATGACATCAATGCTTTTTTTAATACGAAAACCATGGTGGTTTTACAAGATAATCCCTTATTGGAATATAATTTTGTAATTAAAGAAGTTATGGAGCAGGAGTGGAATATTACTGAATTTGAATTTATTACTGTAAAAGAATTTGAAGAATTGAGAATGGACCCACAATATTCATTTCTTTATATGTCAAAAGTTACTTTTGAGAACGACAAAACAGATGCAATTTATAGATTTCTTCACTTATCCTTAGGAGGAGATTATTTCAGAAAGAATCAAATGCCGGACATTGCTTCTGTACCATTAGCCTATTATAATGTTGAAGAAGACAATTATATTTATAAACTGGCGATTCTTGTTCGCTTTATTCAAAACCATGCTTTGTTAATAAAGGAACATCCTGAAATAGTATCTGCGAATGTTCTGCAACATTACAATGATAACATAAAGGATATTCAAGGCAAGACACTGTACTTACTGGAGGAAGAACTCTCAGATGATGTGAATTCAACAGCCAGAATAAAAAAAATATATTCATCAAATTTCAGGATTGTGACAAAAGAAGCAATAACTAAAGCTATTGCAGAGAGGAATAATGACGTTGTGTTTCTTCATAAAGTTGGACCTGAAGGAACAAAGATTAATGCAAGATGTTACAAAATTATTATTGGTGCTGCTGATGCCAAATTTTATTATTTTGATTACCACAAAATATCGAGTAAAAATCCCGATGGCTTTTTAGAACAGGATTTTAAGAAACTTGAGAGGAAATAAACAATACTTAGAGAAACATACATTGATAAAGAGTACTTTTGCATTGTATCCACAATTAGGCAATGGCTTAATGCAATGGTGTTTATATATTGTTATCCGGGAAAGTTGAACTCAAATATCTTTTTATTATCTTACATGCCAAATAGGATAGAACTATGAATCGCAGATTACTGCTTCTATTTTTTTTGATTTTTTTATCTCAGAAAGCTCTTTTTTCGCAGCAAGAAGATCCTGAATCAACATTGAAACTGGTTGACAGTTATGTCGCGTCTGGTAATATTACAAAGGCTCTAACTGCAATTGAAGATTTTCTTGTTAAGCAACCCAACAATATAGATGTACAGGAAAAGAAAATCACTATTCTCTTGGAGAATGATAGAAGCAAGGATGCTTATAGAGATATTGAAGAGTACATCAGAATGTATTCTAACCAGCCGGAATACTACTATTTCAGGGCTCTGCTTAATTTTCAAAAAGAAAAATACGTCAAAGCCATTGATGATTTCGATCAGGCAATACAATTAAATATGCCCCCAGAATACATATTTAAGGTATACCTTAACAGAGGTATGGCACATTTTTTTTTAGCAGATTTCGAACTTGCTGAAGCAGATTTTGATGAGGTATTAAAAATATATCCTAAATCAACGGCAGCATATCATGGAAAGGGTATGGTAAAATATGAACTACAGGAATACGATGAGGCTGTATTACAGTTTCAGAAGGCTCTTAAGCTGGATGAAAAAAATCCCATAACGCATTTTAATTTGGCTATGACCTATTTTAGACTTGAACAAATGGAGAATGCTTGTTATCATTTCAATAGGTCATGCACCTTGGGACATAGAAATGCCTGCAGATTATTAATGATGGAATGTTCTGAAGGGATAAAGGTTCCTAAATAACTATTTTACAATACCTCTTAATATTAATTATAAATTATTCTCTTTTCTAATCCGATGGACCTTTCGGTAATTATAGTAAATTATAATGTCAAGTATTTTCTTGAGCAATGCCTGCATTCCGTATTTAAATCATTTGAAGGCATTAAAGGAGAAGTTATTGTGGTTGACAATGATTCTGTTGATGGTTCATGTCAAATGGTAAGAGAGAAATTTAAACAAGTAATTCTTATTCAGAATAAAACCAACAATGGATTTTCAAAGGCAAACAATCAGGGCTTGGAAATTTCAAAGGGAAAGTATGTCCTCTTGCTTAATCCCGATACCATCGTTCAGGAGGATACATTTTCGAAATGCATATCCTTTATGAACGATCATCCCAATGCAGGAAGCCTTGGAGTAAAGATGATCGATGGCAAGGGCAATTTTTTACCGGAATCGAAAAGATCCTTACCTACTCCATTGGTATCCTTTTTTAAAATATTTGGCTTTTCAAGTCTTTTTCCGAAATCAAAATTATTTGGAAGATATCACCTGGGGTATCTTGATAACAACGAAATTAATAAAATTGAGATTTTGCCCGGGGCCTTCATGTTCATGCGTAAGTCAGTACTTGATGAAATAGGATTTCTTGATGAAACTTTTTTTATGTATGGAGAGGACATAGATTTGTCATATAGGATCATACAGGCTGGATATACTAACTACTATTATCCTGAAACTACCATCATTCATTATAAAGGCGAAAGCACCAAAAAAGGGAGTATAAACTATGTTCTGGTTTTTTACAGAGCAATGATCATATTTGCCAGAAAACATTTTTCAGCAAAAAATGCATTGTTGTACAGTTTTCTTATCAATCTGGCTATATATCTTCGTGCTTCATTATCCATTTTCAGAAGATTCTTCCTAAAAATAATAGTCCCTGTTTGCGATTCATTTCTGATTTATTTAGGCTTTTATATTTTCAAACCTTTTTGGGAAAAAATAAAGTTTGGACAGGAAAATTACTACCCGGAAGAATATCTTAAATATGTAGTTCCTGCATATGTTCTACTATGGTTTTTCTTTATTTACATTTCCGGGGGCTATGAAAAACGCACAAGAATAATTGATTTATTAAAGGGAGTTTTGTTTGGATCCATAGCACTTTTAATAATTTATGCATTATTACCGGAAAGCTTAAGGTATTCAAGGGCACTTATACTTTTAGGAACTTTATGGGTGACAATTTCGGTATTTTTAACACGGATTACAATTGGAACCATGTTAAATACTGTAAATCTATCATTTAGCAAACAGAAAAGGAGAATAGTTATAGCCGGATCGCCTGAAGAAAGCGAAAGAGTATTTTCAATAATGAAACAGGCAAATGTAGTCCCATCACTGGTTGGTTTAGTCGGAAATGATGATCACCAGAAGGAAAATAATTATATGGGAGATATTTCTCAATTAAATGATATCATAAAAATTAACCGGATTGATGAAATTGTTTTCTGTGCAAAGGATATACCATCCCATAAAATCATTCAAACAATGCTAAGCATAAGGGATACAGTGGTTGATTTTAAAATAGCACCACCTGAAAGTTTATCAATTATTGGAAGTAGCTCCATTAATACAGCTGGCGAATTGTATGTTGTTCATTTTAATTCCTTGGGTCAGAGTCTTGCTGGAAGAAAGAAACGACTATTTGATTTTTTAGTATCAGTTGCTTTGTTGATATCCTCTCCAATATCTGTGTTTTTTATAAAGAAGCCTCTGGGTTTCATGGGAAACATTATTCTGGTTATGTTTGGATTTAGGACTTGGGTAGGATATTTTATCAGTAACGAGAGTGAAATAGGTACACTCCCCCCAATTAATAAGGGCATTCTTACTCCAATACCTCTTTCAAAGAATAAAAATTTAAATATTGAAACCATTAAGCGTATGAACTTGTTATATGCAAAAGATTATAAAATGATGACTGATTTATCTATAGTATTTCGAGACTTTAGGCATTTAGGCAGATAATATAATATGAGTAAGACAGAGGTTATATTACCAGCTTTGGGTGAAGGTATAATTGAAGCAACAATTACTAAGTGGCTTGTAAATGTTGGAGATATTGTTCAGGAAGATGAATCGCTTCTTGAAGTTGCAACTGATAAGGTTGATTCAGAAATACCATCTCCAGGCACCGGGATTATTTCGCGTATAATTTATCATGAAGGAGAAATTCCAAAAGTAGGAGAGGTTTTAGCAATTATTGAAAGTAAGCTTAATAAAAATGAAATAGTATCTGAAGAATCATCTGCATTTTCAGAAGAACCAAAAGTGATAGTTGATGAGACAGATAGATCAGAAACAATTATAATTAATCCAAAACTAACTGAATATCAAAAGAAACCAAAAGAAAATAATTCTGAAAATGATCTTCTGATTACTCCATATATCAGATATTTTGCAAAAAATAGAGGTATCTCAATTGATGAACTAAGTCAGATTCAAGGCTCTGGTCTGGGAGGACGAATTACAAAAACAGATTTGAATTCTTATATCACCTCAGGAAGAACATTTATGTCTTCTGAAAGTGAGCAAATTCCAATAGATCAGAAAGCGAAAATAAAGCAGGAGGAAAACACAGGTAGCGATTATACTCTTCAGGATGGAGAAGAACTACTGGAAATGGATCGCACACGAAAGTTAATTGCAGACCATATGGTGCGCTCTAAGCGTATTTCTCCTCATGTTACGTCTACTGTTGAGGTTGATGTAAGTTTTTTAGTTAGCTGGAGAAATAAAGAAAAGGACAACTTTTATAAAACATATGGTGTAAAATTAACTTTTACTCCTGTTATTGTTCTGGCCGCTGTAAAAGCACTGAAAGATTTTCCAGGCATTAATATTTCAGTCGTTGGTAACTTTATCGTACAGAAAGATTATATCAATATTGGAGTTGCCACAGCTTTGCCAAACGGGAATCTTATTGTTCCTGTAATTAAGGAAGCAGACAAGCATAATTTTGTTAGTATATCACGTAAAGTTGCAGATCTTGCAGAAAGAGCACGCAAAAACAAACTTATTCCGGCAGAGATAAAGGGGGGAACATTTACTATCACAAATATGGGGAGATATGATACCATTACAGGTACTCCAATAATAAATCAGCCTGAAGTAGCAATTCTGGCAGTTGGAGCAATTAAGAAAAAGCCAGCGGTTGTTATTGTTGATGGTATTGAATCAATTGGCATAAGGGATATACTGGTATTGTCACTTACATATGATCACAGAGTTATTGATGGATCATTGGGTGGCTCATTTGTACAGAGTATTGGTAAATATTTATCTGAAGAAATTCCTGATTATTAGGATTTTTTATAGTAATATGCAGATACTCTAATGGAATAATATTAGATGCATTACAAATTATTTTTAAATTTGTTATATCCCAACCAATTCTTTTTATGATGAGAATTTATTATTGGTTACCATCTACCCTTCTTTTTCTAAATCTTATTTGCCTGAAATCATTTGCTCAGGAAGAAATTGACCCAAAAAAATTATTCGTTGAAGCGGAATCTTTTTTTCTTTTTGAAGAATATAAGGATGCTCTGCCCTTGTACCAAAAGATTGCCCGTATTGAGCCTGAAAATTATAATGTTCAATATAAGATTGGAATATGTTATCTAAATGACATCTATTTATCACAGAAGTCAATAGGATACCTTGAAAGATCTTCACAAAATGTAAATCTAAAATACAAGCAGAACAATTTCAAGGAAAAACAAGCCCCCCTTGAAGCATATTATTACCTCGGGAAAGCATACCATATCAATGGTATGCTTGATAAAGCTATCGAAGGTTATACGCGCTTTAAAAGTCTGGCAAATACTGAAGAATTTAATTTCAACATTGTTGATGAGGATATTCAAGCCTGTCAATTAGCAAAAAAAATGTTGAAACAACCAATTTTCTTCTCTCCAACAAATCTTCATAGTCCAATAAATACCAGGTTTGAGGAAAAGAATCCAGTGATTTCAGGAGATGGCAATACTTTAATTTTCACCAGGAGTCTTCAATTTTACAATGGAGTTTTTATTAGCAAGAGAAATACTGATGGAACATGGTCTGAGCCTGTTAACCTTACATCTGACTTTGGCTTGGACGGAAATTCATATGCATGCGGAATCTCCTATTTTGGAGATGAGATATTTGTTTATAGGAGTGATAATTTTGATGGCAATATTTATTCAAGCAATCGTGTTGGCGATAAATGGAGCCAGTTAAAAAAACTAAATGCAAATATCAATACGAAATTCTGGGAGTCGCATGCCTCGATTTCTGAGGATGGACAGTATTTGTATTTTACTTCAAATCGTGATGGAGGCTTTGGCGGGCTTGATATTTATAAATCAAAGCGATTTCCAAAAGGAGATTGGGGGCCTGCGATAAACCTTGGGCCGGTTATCAATTCTCCTAACAATGAAGAAACACCTTTTTTAAGCAGTGAAGGATATGCTTTGTTTTTTAGTTCCGAAGGACATGAAACGATGGGAGGATATGATGTATTTGTTAGTATCTTAAGAAGCAATGGGACATGGAGTAAACCAAAAAATATGGGTTCCCCTCTGAATACTACCGGCGATGATTTGTTCTATAATCCTATGGGAGTAAATTCTTTTGGTTACATGGCCTTGTATGACAAAGCCAGTACAATGGGTATGCTTGATATTTATGAGATAGAAGTTTATAACGAATATATCCCAAGAACTTTTCAGGTACAGGGACAATTGAAGGTTAATGAAGCAGATTCTAAGTTCTATAAAAAATTAACAGTTAAGATTCTTAATGCAGATACGAAAGAAGTTGTTGATGAAAATAAAGTGAAAGAAGATGGAGAAATATCTCTTTCTGCTTCGCAAGGGGAATATATATTACTTATTGAAGGTCCCGAAATTGATACATACCAAAAGAATTTGAGTTTAGCGATTAATCAACCTGGAGCCTTGGTAGTTTTACCTGAAATAGTATTAGATAAAACTTCAGATAAATCTGTTACTGAGGTAATTTCTTCAATAGATGTAATTGTTGCAAAGAATGATTTCTTTGCGGTCCATGACTCAGGCAGCGTTGCGATCGATTTGATAATTCCAAAAGGATCAGATTTATTGGTTGATATTTCACTTAATGACAGTGTAGTTTTTGCTGAATCAATCGAATCTGTAAGGAAAAGATTTACTTATTTCTATAAGCCAAAACCTGGAGAAAACATTTTGAAATTTACAGCTACTGATCCAGAAGGTAATATTTCCTCTACTATAGTGAATGTGACTTATTATTTGCCACGCGTATCATCTAAGGGTGATGAATTAAAAGAAATAGAGTCGGAATTGTCTGTTAATGCCACTTTCTTTGATATGATCTCAGAAGGGCCTCTAAAAGAATATTTACGTAAAATTGAGATGAGTGATTTTGAAAACTACTCTCAGCTTTATTTGCATCTAGTGAAGGTGTCTGATCAGGAAGGATTTAGCAGAAATGATGTCAACAATATGTTTGCAATATATTTTTCTCAAAAAGACATGCATCTATTCGATTCAGACTTCAGGGAAAAATATTCCAAGCCTGACAGCAGTTGGAATGCTGTATTTGATACATCTGCAATTCCATTGATTTATTTGAAAACACTATTGCAGGAAGAAATGATTTCAATAGAAGAAACGCATGATGCTTTGCTTGAATTGGTTTCTGACAATTTTGAGGATGGGAATTCACTATACAGTTATTTGTTGGGATTTAAGAAAGATACAACAGAACAATTTTCAGATATTCCTGAAATATCCAGTGCTGTTCAAGCCTGGGAAATAATCGCTGAAGACCTTGGTGATAGGGAAGCGAATTCAGTATTGCAACTTGCTTCCACTACTGAAGATTTGCATTTTTTCTATCAGAATTTATTGATAGCATCATCAGGTGAGTTGAATGAATATCTCTCAAAATTGCAATATGAGTCTGTGTCTGGCGAAAACTCCATTGATTTGTTAAATTATCTATTTGATATAGTGCCAAATGAAAAATTTTCATATGAAGATCTCATTGAAGCACTTGAAAAAGCTTCTTTAAACAGACAATATTACCTGAATACGTTTAATGAGGTGTTAGCGAGCAATGCTACCGGCAATTTAAAATCTTCACTTTTGCTACTCAATCTGGATGAAAGTCAGATAAATACATACGAAGAACTATTAAGATATCTTGTTGAAAAGGCACAGTATAAAAATTACTCTACAGAAGAGGTTTATAAATTATTACTGGAATTAATTGATATTTATGATGTCAACGAATTCTCGGAAAAAATTAAATCTTATAATATTGCCTCTATCAATAAAGCACTTGCCGATACTTCGTTAAAATATTTTTCAAACCCATTTGAACTTTTGCAGTACCTTCTTGCTGCCACTAACAATTATGATTTTACAGAATCTGATATTAACAATCTTCTCATTAGAATGATTTTAGAACGTGGCTTATCAGATCAGATCAGTTTGAAGAAGGACTCAAAAGGGGAGAGTATTTGGAAGAATAAAAAGTTCCTGATAACCATTATTTTAGTAAATGTTGTAATATTGATATTTATTATACTATTAAGCCTTAGAAGAAAAAAACAGTAGAGTGATATGAAATGTTTTTTACAATTTGCCCTAATAATATTACTTCAGCTCCCTTCTGCTTTCAACCTTTCTGGTCAGATTTGGCTGTCTAATAAGGATATTTATGATGATGCGGAAGAATATCTTGATGGAAGAGAATTCATTGAAGCTTTACCTCTCTATTTTCTTTTGGAAAAGAAGGAAGTAATAAATGCCAATATAGATTACAAAATTGGCACATGCTATCTTAATATACGGGGCCATAAAAAACAATCTATACCCTATCTTGAAAATGCCAGCAAGGATATCACATTTGATTATAACAATTCTATTGATGAAACTCAGGCACCTGTAAAAGCTATATTATTGTTGGGAATAGCTTACAGGATAAACAATGAACTAAAGAAGGCAATTGAAATATTTGAGGCCCTGAGAGATACTCTTTCCAACAGAGATGCAGAAATGGATGCAATTATAGATATGCATATTTCACGATGTAATAATGCCATTCTGCTTGCTGCTTTTCCGGGAGAACCACTAACAGAGAAATTACCACCCCAGATTAACGATGAGTATTCTAATTACAATCCCGTATTGGTTGATCATGATAGTGTACTGTATTATATGGAAGAACTTCCGTTCTATGATGCTCTTATGAGGGTTGAAAAAGAAAATGATGAATGGGGTACGCCTGAAAATTTAACACCAAAAATTGGAAGTGATGGAGATCATATTCTGGTAGGAGCTTCTTCTGATGGCAAATCATTGCTATTGTATATATATGACCCCCTTAAAGCTGGTGAAATATATACCACAAGCTTAAATGATGATGGATGGACCAAATTGGAAGCCTTAAATGAGAATATAAATACAAAGTACCACGAAACTCATGCAAGTTATTCGCCTGATGGTAAAACACTTTATTTTACCAGTAACAGACCTGATGGATATGGAGCCATGGATATTTATATGTCGAAACTTGATGAAGATGGTGATTGGGGACCTGCACAAAATCTTGGACCAGTGATTAACACCCCCTTCAATGAAGAAAATCCACTCATCAATGTTGAAGATGAGATTCTGTATTTTAGTTCGCAAGGGCATTTAAATATGGGAGGATATGATATTTTTCGTTCCCAGCGAAAGGGAGAGAATGAATGGCGACAAGCTATTAATCTGGGCTCTCCTGTTTCTACAACTGATGATGATTTATTTTATTTTCCTTTAGAAACTGGCATGTCTGGGTTAATGTCGCGTTTGGAAGATCCAGGTACAACGCTGTATGATATATACAGATACAACAGTATGGTATTTGCAAATTCTCCAAGGTTCCCGGTAAGAGGAAATTCTCAGACTGTTGATAGCTCAAACTACAGGGATCATGAGGTATTGGTCATCAATAATGAAACATCAGATACTTTATTTAGAACAAACCCAAATCCTGATGGCAATTATGAATTGTTATTGCCTGCCGGAGATTTTGCAGTAGTAGTAGTTGATAATAAAGGCAGGAAGAGTGATAGTACCCTTAAGTTTGCGGATGATGATACAGATAAAGGCTCAGTAGTTGCTGCTATTGCTAAACCTATAGAAGATGAGGTGTTGCCAGCAGATACCATACATCTTGAAAACTTACTTTTTGGCTTCGATAGTTATTCAATACTTGAGAATAATAGAGTATTTCTGGATGAGATCAGATCTAAAATGGAAAAACATGATTCCCTTATCATGAAGGTAGTTGGTTATACCGATGCTCTTGGCAGTGAGAACTATAACCTTCGATTATCAAAACTACGGGCACAGGTTATTGCAAATTATCTTATTTCTAAGTCTGTTGATAAAAATAGAGTAAGAGTTATAGCACGTGGAGAAGCTAATCCGATTGCGCTGAATACAAATGCAGATGGATCTGATAATCCTGCCGGAAGAAAATATAACAGAAGAGTTGAATTGGTTCCTGAAAACAAGATACCAGGACTGATAATTATTTATAATACTGACATCCCTGAAAATTTACTTCAAAAATAAGGTCGATCTTCAGCTAACGTTTCGTTTATCAATTCTATTCCATTTTTTTTTATTAATTTAATCTTGCTTTTTATGTGGTGTGAGATTGTTGATACTGTTATCTGTTTTTTTCGTGTTATTGAGTTAATTTTGATAAAAAAGTAATCCTGATGAAAAAGTTCATCTTTACATTGACCTGCATATTTTTTACAGCATCTGGTTCTTTTGCCCAGCGAAGTGAGAGTGAAATTGCACTTAAGGAATACTTTGCTGATGCAGAGTTTTTCCTTACCCAGGAGTATTATGTCGATGCTCTTAGCGACTTTCTTCAGGTTTATAGAAGAGGATTCCAGGAAAATGCAAACATCAATTATAGAATTGGCGTTTGTTATTTAAATATACCAGGACAAAAACAAAAATCCATTGAATACTTTGAAAAAGCAAAAGCCTCTGTGTCTTCCAAGTATCGTGAGTCTAGCCTGAAAGAAGAGAATGCTCCTATCGATGTTTACCTTTATCTTGGCAATGCATATCGTGTAAATGATAAGTTAGATGAGGCGATTCTTGCATACAATGAATACAAAAAATTATTACCGGATGATGAAAAGAATTTACTCGAATATGTAAACCAACAAATTGAAGCATGCAACATAGCCAGTGAATTTATGAATAGCCCGGTGGATGTTGAATTTATTAATATGGGTCCTGGCATTAATATGAGTAATGAAAATTACAAAGCGGTTGTTTCCGGTGACGGATCTACTTTGGTATATATGCATAAATTACCCTTTTATGATGCTGTTTATTTTTCAAAGAAAGTAAATGATAACTGGTCAGATCCCGAAAATATAACACCGCAAATCATGTCCGACGGAAACCAGTTTGTTTCTTCCATATCTTACGAAGGCAAAATGCTACTTCTTTCAAAGGAAGATGAGTTCAATAGTGATATTTATGTAAGTCTGTATGTAGATAACAGATGGACGAAATCTATGCCTCTTGGCTCGAATATTAACACCAGATATTGGGAATCTCATGCTTCTATTTCTAAGGATGGGAAAACTCTTTATTTCACCAGCAATCGAAAAGGAGGTCACGGATACATGGATATTTATGTTTCTCAACTTAATGAAGAGGGAGTTTGGGGACCTCCAAAAAATTTAGGATCAGAAATAAATACTGAACTTAATGAAGACACTCCTTTCATTACCGAAAACGGACAAAGTCTTTATTTCAGTTCGCAGGGTTTCACAAGCATGGGAGGTTATGATGTATTTAAGTCAGATATTAAAGATAGCAGCGAATGGTCAATACCACAGAATCTTGGTTATCCTATAAATACAACAGATGATGATTTATTTTATTTCCCATGGAACAATGGAGAGATTGCTTATATGGCTAAGATTAGGGATGAAGGTTTTGGCATCACTGATATATACAAATTAGTTTATCCTACTGTCATTGATGAGAGTGTAACACAACAGGAGAAAGATGTTGTGGAAGAACAAGCATTACTTGTTGTTGATGATACCACAGTTGGAGAAGAACAAGCATTGCTTGTTGTTGATGATACCACAGTTGGAGAAATGGAAGCAGCAGTAATTCCTGTAGTAAGGACATTTACCATATCTCCGATCTTATTTGGATTTGATAAATCTACTGTCCCTGAGAATAGTAAGATCGACTTGAATAATCTTGTTGAACTACTCAAGAGTAATAGTAATTTAAAAGTCGAGTTACTTGGTTATACTGACCCTCTGGGTCCTGATGATTATAACATAAAACTTGCAAGAAAAAGGGCATTGACTGTTATGAATATTTTGATTGGAAATGGCATTGCTGTTGATCGGCTACAGGCCATAGGCAAAGGTGAAGTAGATTTTATAGCCATTAATAAAAATGCTGATGGTTCAGATAGTAGCGAAGGTCGAAAATACAACCGAAGAGTCGAGTTTGAAATATTAGGCGTTGATAATAATGTTTTGATTATCAAGCGAATTGACCCTGTCCCTGATCATCTGAAAATGCCTTAATTTATTTCAAAACCTTCGGTGTCTTGAAGAAACCGTATGTATTTTAAAATCACACTTAATAAATAGACATATATATTAATACCCTTTTTCCTATTTTTATACAAACCAAAATTGCAATCAATGAAAAGTTTAGTTTTTTATGTGATGGTAATCCTTGTGTTTTGCACTCATTTTCCAGGGGTATTTTGTCAAAATCAGAAAGAAGTTAGCGAAAATTTTAAGGAAGGGGAATATTTTTTTAATAGAGGAGAGTATAAGGATGCTGTAATCTACTACTTAAAATTAATTGAAATTGATTCTCTCAATGCAAATTATAATTTTAAAGTTGGAGAGTGTTATCTGAATATTCCTTCCAGAGAACATCTTGCTATTCCTTATTTTAATAGAGCTTCTAAAAGGATTGTTCCAAAAAATCAGTACAAAAAGAAATCGCCAGATGAAGTGCACGCTCCTTTGCATACCTACTTTTATCTTGGGAATGCATATAGAATTAATAATCAATTAGACAAGGCTCTGGAGAGCTATGAGAAATTTATCGATTCACCTTATTTCTATGGAAATTATAACCTAAATGTTGTAGAACGTGAGATAAAATCATGCGAAAGAGCAAAAATTATTCAGGATGCACCTATCGCCTATGAAAAAGTCAATCTTGGTGAGGCTATTAATACAAGTGATATTGAGGAAAGGCCTGTTGTTTCGGGTGATGGGAAGACACTAGTTTTTGTCAGGCGCCTTAAATTTTATGATGCGATTTTTTATTCAGTTTTTGATAATGGAAAGTGGAGGAAGGCTGCAAACATTAATCCTGAAATTTTATCTGATGGCGAATTTTATCCAACCGGATTATCACACAATGGCACTGAACTTCTACTAGTAAAGGAACAATCCGGATCTGATAATATTTATATTTCCTATCTCAGGGAGGGAATTTGGTCTGTGGCAGAACCTTTAAATGATTTGAATTCAGCATCCTCAGATTTGCATGCAAGCTTTTCTAAGGAGGGCAATGAAATCTATTTGACCAGTAACAGGGCAAAAAGCAAGGGAGGGTATGATATCTTTCGATCAAAACTCACATCCAAAGGCACCTGGAGCAAGCCAAAAAATCTGGGAAAAACTATCAACACTGAATTCAATGAGCAAGGAGCATATAATTTTGCAGTTCCTAGCGTATTGTTTTTCTCTTCGGAGGGACACTATAATATGGGAGGTTACGATATATTCTATAGTAAAAAAGATGGAAAAAAATGGTCAATACCTGTAAACATTGGGTATCCTGTTAATGATACTCGTGATAATTTATTTTATTGTCCATCAGAGAATTTAAGGGAAGGATATTATGCTATTGAAGATTCTGAAGGATTTGGACAATCTGATATTTATTTGATAAGGATAAAGGAAGCTACGTTATTGAATTTTGAGTAGAACTTAGAAGTTGCGACAAGCATTAATTATAAAATTGAAAGTTTTTCGAAACACACATAGATTTTATAGTATTTTTCTTTCTAGTTTGCTTTATGTTATAACCGTCTGCGGTCAGGCAATAAATGATCCTAAAGAAGATTTTCTTTATGGTGAATTTTACCTCGAACAATACAAGCACCAGGAGGCTTTAACATTTTATTTATCGGCACTTAAATACAGCCCAGACAATTGCAATCTCAATTATCGGGTCGGTTTATGCTATATGAATATTATTGGCCAACAAACTAAGGCCTTGCCGTTTCTGGAAAAATCTGTTCTTGAAATAAATGAGAATTATGTGCCTGGAAAATACAAAAACAATGGAGCTCCAAAGGAAGCATGGCTTTTGTTAGGAGATGCATACCATAGAGATAATAAGCTACTCGAGGCATCTTTTGCATATAACAAATACAAAGAATTAATCCAGCATTCGGAAAAGGAAAAAAATATTATTATTCATGATAGGATTGTGGCATTAGGCATTTCAAATGAACAACAACGAGATAAACACAATATCAGGTTTATTAATCTGGGACAAAACATAAACTCTCGATTTTCCGATTACAATCCTGTTTTGAGCGGCAACCAGGAAGTATTACTTTATACTCAATATTGGGAATCATATGATAGGATAATGATGTCAAGAAAAACACCTGATGGCTGGACTGTTCCAATTGAAATAAATGAGCAGATTGGATCTTTCGGCAACTGTTACACCTCATCAATTTCTTATGATGGAACGGAATTGTACCTGATAAAGAATAATGATAATAATTTTGATATTTACGTAGCTGTCATGCAAGATTCATTATGGGGGGAAATGCAAGCCTTATCAAATATTAATACCCGCTATCATGAATCCAGCGCATGCATAAGTTCTGATGGATATTATCTGTATTTTTCTAGTAATAGACCGGGTGGTGAAGGAGGTTTTGACATCTACCAGGCTAATAAGGTGGATGACAAATGGGGTAACCAAGTAAATATTGGCAGTATTATCAATACAAAAGGAGATGAAGAAGCGCCCTTTATTACGATGGATGGAACTATCTTGTACTTCAGCTCCGATGGACACGAATCTGTAGGCAATATGGATATTCTTTATTCAGAAAAAAAGGAAACTGGAGGATGGAAGGAACCGGTAAATATTGGTGTGCCAATGAATACAACCGACGATGATCTATTCTTTGTTTTTTATAAAGAATCTCGATCAGGGTATTTGTCACGCGACAGGGCAGAGGGTTATGGTAAAAATGATATCTACAAGGTTCATTTTGGGGAAGTTCCGGCGCTTGAGTTAAATGAAAGCACTCAATTTGAAGAAGTTGCCAGTATGGATTTGACTTCCGATGACAGAAACAAAATAAATACCATTAGTCATACAGCAGTAAGCAGTGAATTTATCTCCGATACAACACATCTTTTTCATGCTCAGGATACTTCTCATACCTATACCATTCAAATTATGGCCTTAAAGAATCCGATGAGTACAAAAAAATTCTCGATCTCGCCATTGTTGGTATCTCACGGAAATGATGGATTCTTTCGCTATTCATTCGGAGAATATTTAATATATTCAGAAGCTTTACTAATATTGTATGATATAAGGGAATCTGGATTTCCAGATGCATTTATCAGAGAGGTCACTACAATTCAAAATTATTCGGGAGATCTAAACTAATAAGTTTATGGAGAATAAGATAAAAATAAACCTTAGAGCTCTTGAACCAGGAGACATTGACTTGCTCTATAAATGGGAGAATGATAAACAAATATGGCAGATAAGTGATACAGTTGCCCCATTTTCGAAATACATCCTACA
>CAYWBC010000064.1:0-22057 GCA_964456285.1 uncultured Bacteroidales bacterium | reverse complement strand
CTGGCAAGAAAATAACGCAACATCAATCGATCCATAATGCTACGATATTCTTCATTCTGTTGCTGTTGTTTTTTCCTTACTTTTTCTTCTGCATTGAATCCCTTAATAATTCTTAATCCTCCAAGGGTTTCTTCAACAGTAGAAAGTATTTCACCCATTTTATTCTGACCCATAAATGATCTCTTTCTCAGCGTTTTTCCTATTATTCCAATGATGCCGGCAGCAATAGGGAACATGATAAAAATAAAAATGGTCAGCTGCCAACTCATGAATATCATGAAAAGCACAGTAACAAGAATTATGATAGGATTTTTTATCAGGGCATCAAGTGAACTAACAATAGAAACTTCTATTTCTGTTACATCACCGGTTGTTCGGGCAATAACGTCTCCTTTTTTCTCCTCTGTAAAAAAACCTATAGGCAGAGAGACTATTTTGCCAAAAAGTTTATTCCGAATATCTTTAATTACATGATTACGGATCTTAACCAGAAAAAAACTTGCCAAATAGGTAAATATTGCCTTCAAAAACACCATAGCTATACCTAAAATTCCAATGATTAATAATACACGCATGGCTCCCTCAGCCTTCACAGTTTCGCTTAACCATGCATACATATTGTTCATAATAGCATCACGTGGAATATTGAAGGGAATAATTGTAAAATTAGCATCCATATGCTTATATGCTGTAGTATCCAGGCCAAAAAGTACTTTAAGTAATGGAATCAATGCTATAAATGTAAAAGCACTAAAGATTGCAGCAAAAAGATTAGATACTATTCCTAATGATACATATGTTTTATAAGGAGGTAAAAACCTTCGGAAAATTCTAATGGCATCTCTCATTTTACTTTCCTGTGTAATTAAAAGGTGTGAGGGCTTTGAGTTCGTTTTTCAGCGCATCGCTTATATCTAAGGTATCAATGAAGGAAGATAGTGTTTCACGATTAATTTTTTTGTTGGTTCTTGTAAGGCCCAGCAATAATTCATAAGGATTTTGGAACCCTTCCCTTCGCAAAATGGTTTGTATACCTTCTGCAACAACACTCCAGTTATCTTCAAGATCTGCTTCAATTTTCACACTATTCAAGAGCAGCTTATCAAGACCTTTGAGAATGGATTTGAAAGCAATAAGACTATGAGCAATAGGTACTCCAATATTTCTTAGCACTGTAGAGTCAGTCAGGTCGCGTTGTAATCTTGATATTGGAAGTTTCTCTGCAAGGTGCAAATAT
Organism: uncultured Bacteroidales bacterium; assembly: GCA_964456285.1. Taxonomy (GTDB): domain Bacteria; phylum Bacteroidota; class Bacteroidia; order Bacteroidales; family UBA10428; genus UBA10428. The sequence continues at coordinate 20,820 of CAYWBC010000064.1, read as the reverse complement.
GTGGCGTTAGCAACTCCAAGATTTCCCTCAGCATTCTCGAAATCAATGGGATTCACTTTATGAGGCATGGTGGAAGATCCTATCTCTCCCTCTTTTATTTTTTGTTTGAAATAATCCATGGAAATGTAGGTCCATATATCACGACAAGCATCGAGCAGAATAGTATTGATCCTGCTCATGGCGTGAAAGGAAGCTGCAAGGTTATCGTAATGTTCAATTTGAGTGGTTGTTAGTTGCCTTTCCAGTCCTAGTACATGGTTAACAAAAGCATTGCCAAATTCATTCCAGTCAATTGCAGGATATGCGGCAAAATGAGCATTGAAATTACCGGTGGCACCTCCAAATTTTGCCGAAATAGGAATCTGTTTGAACTGACCTAATTGTGTTTGCAAACGCTCAATAAAAACCCGTATTTCTTTGCCAAGTCTTGTGGGAGATGCAGGTTGTCCATGAGTACGCGCAAGCATTGGAATGTCATCCCATTCAATACTTCGCTTAGCTAATTCATCTATTATTTTCTGCAGCAGAGGCAGATATAAATTTTTAACTGCCTCGGCAAATGAAAGAGGAACTGCAGTATTGTTTATATCCTGAGATGTAAGAGAGAAATGTATGTATTCTTTAAACTTTTCGAGTCCCAATTTATCAAATCGCTTCTTCAGAAAATATTCAACAGCTTTTACGTCGTGATTGGTGGTTTTTTCAATTTCTTTTATCTCTGAAGCATCCTCCACACTGAAATCAGCATAGATCTTACGCAATAATTCAAATTTTTCTTTTGGAAAATCACTTACCTGAGGAATTTTGTATTGACAAAGTGCAATAAAGTACTCGATTTCAACTCTTAGCCTGTAGCGAATTAATCCATACTCAGAAAAGTAGGGAGCCAATTCATCTGTTTTTGCCCGGTACCTTCCATCAATAGGTGATACAGCAGTTAATGCGTTCAAATTCATAATTAAGATATTGAGCCTCAAAGTTAGAAAAAAATAAGCGAGACTGTGCTTTGTATATCAACAGCTTTATAAAGAAAAAATAAATTTGACGTATATCCCTGGATTTATTTGCGATTTCATTCGCATTATTTAATTTCGTTGCAATACAAAAAAATAAAAATGAAAACTCTAAAGGTTTTTCTCAACTGGAGAGTATTATTTCTGCTCCTGAGTTTACAAATACTCTCTTCTGCAAATATTGCAGATGATAGTAAAATTGTTGAAACTGATTCATTGCAAAATGAAATGGTGCAGACCGATGGGAAAATTGTATATCTCTTTGAAATAAGAAAGGAAATTGCTAAGCCGGTTTGGCGAATAACACAGGAGGCTTTTAAAGAAGCAGTTTCCGTTCATGCAGATTATATAATTATTCATATGAATACCTATGGGGGTATGGTAAATATTGCCGATTCCATACGAACAAAAATTCTTAACTCAAGCATTCCTGTAATTGTCTTCATCGACAACCAGGCAATTTCAGCTGGTGCACTTATTTCTATTGCTGCTGATAGCATTTTTATGAGATCTGGTGGAAGTATTGGTGCTGCTACTGTTGTCAATCAATCGGGAGAAGTTGTACCAGATAAATACCAGTCATTTATGAGATCTACTATGCGTGCAACTGCCGAAGCCCATGGAAAAGATACCATCATTAGTGGAAATGACACAACATATAAATGGCACAGAGATCCCAATATTGCTCAGGCAATGGTTGATCCGAAATTGTCAATTGAAGGCATTATTGATTCAGGTCAGGTACTTACTCTTACTACCGAAGAGGCTATTAAGGTTGGCTATTGCGAAGGGAAAGCAAATTCGCTTAAAGAAGTTTTGGAATTAACTGGTTTGAGTGACTATAAGCTCATTGAATATAAATTAGATAGCATAGACAGGATTATAGTATTACTGCTTAATCCTATTGCACAGAGTTTACTCATATTGCTTATTATTGGTGGAATATATTTTGAACTTCAGACTCCAGGTATAGGTTTTCCGCTTGGTATTGCAGTTGCTGCAGCTCTTTTGTACTTTGCTCCACTCTATATTGAGGGTTTGGCTCAAAACTGGGAAGTACTGGCTTTCATTCTTGGTGTTGTATTGATTGCGCTTGAAATTTTTGTTATACCTGGATTTGGTGTGGCGGGCATTGGCGGTATCATGCTTGTACTTATCAGTCTTACATTGGGTGTAATTGACAATGTTGTGTTTGAATTTGAAGGTATTGGGGCACTGATGACAGTTGCAAAGGTGTTTGCACGCATATTAATCACTGTGCTTATATCCTTCTTCCTTTCCATTTGGCTAAGTAAGAAGGCTGGAACTTCCAACCTTTTTAAAGGCATAGCTTTGGCATCTGAACAGAATAAATCTGATGGATATATTGGAATTGATACTCATCAGAAAGATATGATAGGGAAATCAGGTATTGCATATACGGTATTGAGACCCTCAGGTAGAGTGAAAATTGAAGGTGAGATTTTTGATGCAAAGGCAGAAATTGGTTTCATAGATAAAAATGATCCGGTAAAAGTCATTCGGGATGAAGCAGGTCAGTTGTATGTAATAAAAATTTAATTTTTTGGTTTTCTATTTATAACTATTACTGCATGAGTGAACACGTTTGGTTGAGACGCATTATTTATATACTTCTTATATTATTGGTAGTTGTTGCTATCAAAGGATTTAGCCTGTATCATAAAGCTTTCGCGCCAAACATATATACCAAAAACAAGCAAGATGTTACACTTTTCATTCCATCAGGATCCAGCTATGAAGATGTTCTTAAATCGATGGATGAAAAAAAGCTGATTAAAAATTCAAATAGTTTTCATTGGGTTGCAACAAAAAAGAATTATCCAAATCATATCAATCCGGGACGCTACAAAATTGAGAACAGGATGAGCAATAATGAGATCATCAATATGTTACGCTCTGGAAGACAAGATCCCGTTTCATTAACATTTAATAATTTACGTTCTGAAAAACAATTGGCCAATCGACTTGCTGAGCAATTGGAGTTAGATTCACAGTCAATAATGGCTTACTTCAATTCCGATTCCATTGCTGCGGCATACGGCTTTGATAAATATACTCTGAAGTGCATCTTTGTTCCTAATACTTACGAAGTTTATTGGAATATCTCTGTTGAAGCATTGTTTGAAAGAATGCTTTCAGAGTACAATAAATTTTGGAATAACAAAAGAGTGCGTAAGGCTGAAGCAATAGGCTTATCAAAAGCCGAAGTAATTACCCTGGCATCCATTGTAAATGAAGAGACACGTAAAAACGATGAAAAGAAGAGGATAGCTGGTGTCTATATCAATCGCCTGGAGAAAGGAATTCCTCTACAGGCTGATCCAACAGTGATTTATGCTGTAGGAAATTTTTCCATGCAGCGGGTACTAAAAAAACATTACAGAATTGATTCGCCATTTAACACCTACAAATATGGAGGTTTGCCCCCGGGTCCAATATGTTTTCCTGAAATTTCTTCTATCGATGCTGTTTTAAGTTATGAAAAACATAAGTATTTGTATTTCTGTGCGAAACCAGATTTTTCGGGATATCATAATTTTGCCAAAACTCTAAAGGAACATAATCGGAATGCTGAATTGTATCGCAGAGAGCTTAACAAAAGAAAAATATATCGGTAGATTGTCAATAATTATTAGCAAATTCGATGACATTATTTTTCCCCACTTTTTATTTTTATCAAAAAAATAAATGGAAAAAATTAAATTCGGCACAGACGGTTGGAGAGGAGTAATTGCTAAAGATTTTACTCTGGCTAACGTGGCGAAATTTGCATACGGCCTTTCTCGTTGGATAATAGGTAAATTTCCTAATCCATCAGCGGTTATTGGATACGATAGTCGCTTTGGCGGCGAAATGTTTATGGAAGCCATTGCGAAAATTTTAGCCTCAAAAAATATTCGTGTTTACATTTCAGAGAACTTTGTTTCTACTCCTATGGTATCTCTGGGTATTGTAAAACTAAAGGCCAACTGCGGGGTAATGATTACAGCCAGCCATAATTCTGCCGAGTACAATGGCATTAAAATGAAAGCTGATTTTGGAGGACCAATGCCCGATCTTGAGATCAAAGACATAGAAAATCTGATATCTTCTGAATATGAATTCGATCTTGAGATGTTAAACTGGAACTATTTTATTGAGCATGGATTGATTCAATATATAAACCTAGAAACTATTTACCTGAAAAATATTTATGATCATTTTGATATTGAGAAGATAAAAAAATCAAAACTGAGTTTTGCATTTGATGCCATGTATGGGAGTGCACAAAATATTTTTAAGAAGTTAATGCCTGATGTAAAAATGTTTCGTTGCGAGCTGAATCCTTCCTTTCTGGGGATTCCTCCCGAGCCTTTGCCTAAAAACCTTCATATGCTTGAAGAATACATTTCGAAAAAGAAAGATATCGATTGTGCTCTTGCAGTTGACGGGGATGGAGATCGTATTGTTTTGTTTGATGAAAAAGGAACCTACATTGATAGTCACCATGTTTTGCTTTTATTGGTGCACTACCTGGCCGGATATAAGAAATTGGAAGGAAAAGTGTTGGTAGGATTTTCATCTTCACATAAAATAGAAAAATTGTGTAAGCATTATCACCTGGAAGTCATTCGCACTCCAGTAGGATTTAAAGAGTTTTCTCATAGAATTTTGAATGATACTATTCTTGCAGCAGGAGAGGAGTCAGGAGGAATAACTACTGGAACATATTTGCCTGAACGCGATGGGATATGGGTTGGAATTACTATCTGGAACTGGTTGGTGGAATCGGGGAAAAAACTCAGTGAATTGATGGAGGAAGTACATGCTATTACAGGGAAGTTTGCCTATGAGAGGATGGACCTTGAACTGAATAAAAACATAAGGAACAAAGTACTAGAAAGTTGTCGTCAGCTAGGGTATTCCAATTTTGGCGACTTTAAAGTTACAAAAACAGAAGATCTTGATGGGTTCAAATACTACTTTGGAGATAAGCGTTGGGCTATGATAAGAGCCTCAGGTACAGAGCCGGTAATCAGAATTTATGCTGAAGCAGAAGATTCCGAGAAAGTAACGGCAATTATTAATGCAGTGATGAATACAATCGTTATGTACTAAGGGCTCTATATAATATTAACTTCTGTTTCCAGATTTACATTAAACAATTCAAACACCCTGTTTTTTATATAATCGGCCAAATTAGCTATTTCTTTTCCTTCTGCATTTCCTAAATTGATCAATACCAAAGCCTGATTCTTATAAGAGCCGGCATTTCCAAGCTGTATACCTTTGCATCCGGCTTTCTCAATCAGCCATGCTGCAGATAATTTATATTCTCCATCAGAGGTTTTATAATGAGGGATATCTTTGATTTTGGATTTTAGTTCATCAGCAATTGTTGAGGTAACTACGGGATTTTTAAAGAAGCTTCCAGCATTGCCAATGGTTTTTACATCAGGAAGCTTGGAGTTTCTTATTTTGCATATAATCTGGCGCATAACTGATATGGTTTTTTCCTTTTCTCTGCTCAGAGCCTGTTCTATTTGCCCGTATTCACTAACTAACTTATGCGGGAATTTTTTCAGCTGAAATACAACATGAGTAAGCAAAAAATCGTTTTTGAACTTTTGCTTAAAAATACTGTTCCGATAAGCAAATTCACAATCTGAATTTGTAAATGCAAGGGTTTGGCCCTGGACAAGATCAATACCCTGTACCTCATAAATAACATCCTTCACCTCGACTCCATAGGCTCCTATATTCTGAATAGGAGAGGCTCCCACATGTCCTGGTATTGCAGATAAATTTTCCAGTCCTCCCCATCCTTTTAAAACAGAATATTCAACTAGCTCATCCCATACTACGCCGCTTCCAACCTTAACAAATACAAAATCCTTATTCTCTTCAATTATAGCAATTTCTATGATTTTTGAGTGTATAATAATTCCTTGAAAATTCTTTGTGAACAATATGTTACTGCCGCCGCCAAGGATTAATCTGGGATGTGTTTTAAAAATATCAGAGGCAATTAGTTCGTTAATATCATCGGAAGTGGAGATTTCAGTAAAAAATTCTGTACTGATATCAATACCAAAGGTATTGTATTGTTTTAGAGAGAAGTTTGTTTTAAAATCTACCATGGTTTTCGGATTCTCACAAATATACAATAGTTTTGTCTTCTTTAAATTCAACGATTAACCATTGATAAAACCTATTTAATTTGATTAGAATAATCTCAGTTGTTTCAAATGATATTGCAACCGATAACAGGATTCATAAAATAGCTGTTTCTCTTGGTGAAAATGGTTATAATGTTACCATTGTTGGCAGACAATTGAGAGATTCACTACGTTTGAGTGAGAGACCTTACCATACCAGGCGTTTGAAGTTATTATTTAATCAGGGACCTCTTTTTTACGTTAATTTAAATTTCAGATTCTTATTGTATCTATTGAGATTTAGGGGGCAGATAATTTTGTCCAACGATCTTGATACATTACCTGCCTGTTACATAGCATCAAAAATTAAACGAGAAAAACTGATTTTTGATAGCCATGAATTATTTTCTGAAATTCCGGAACTTGTTCATCGTCCGGCAACAAAAAAAGTATGGTTATCTCTTGAGAATTATTTCCTGAAAAGAATACAGTCTGGTTTTACTGTTTGCCAATCCATTGCTAATCACTACAAGGAAAAGTATGGTGTCTCATTTGAAGTAATAAGAAATTTAGCCCGATTCAGGTATAATTATGAATTTGAAAAGATTCAAAAAAAATCCAGGGAAAAAATAATTATATACCAGGGGGCACTTAATCTTGGGCGTGGACTTGAATTATTGATAGAAAGTATGCAATTCATCCCGAATGCAAAACTTTGGATTATTGGCAAGGGAGACATTGAACATAAACTGAGGAAGCTTGTGCGTAAATTGAAATTAGTTGATAGGGTAGATTTTATGGGACGCGTTTCTCTTGAGGATCTTTGGAACTATACACCCATCGCAGATATTGGAGTTTCATTGGAGGAAAACCTGGGTTTAAACTACCGGTATGCCTTACCTAATAAATTATTTGATTATCTGCAGGCCAGAATACCTGTAGTAATTTCTGACTTGGATGAGATGAAAAGAATAGTTGAAAACTTCGATATTGGAAAAGTAATCTATGAAAGAACACCAGAAAAATTGGCTGAAGTAATTAGCGGTCTAATAAAAAATGAGTTGAAGGATGATTATTACAAACCAAAATTAGAATTGGCAGCACGAGAATTATGCTGGGAGCAAGAGGAAGAAAAACTGCTGAATTTGTTTAGACACGAGCGTAATTCAGAATAGGCTTATATCTTCTGATCGCATAAACAAGCAGATAATACAATCCAAGAAACAGAGGAATAGAAAGTATTAACCAGACACCAACAGCTGAGAGATTTACTAACCATAATTCTCTCAATGTACCCCAAAAATCCGTTTTAAAAAGTTGAATGTATTGATGCATGGAGAAGCTTATTCCTCCACTTTTTATTATTGAACCACCTATTTTTAAAAAGGGAATAAGAAGAGCAATCTGAATAGGATGAACAATGTAATGCGCAATTTGCATAGCAACAAAATTCAATCTTAAGGAAAAAGCAATTAGGGTAACCATTAAAGTAGTGATACCATAGAGTGGAATCAAACCAATTGTAATACCCAATGCCAGTGAAACCGACAATCGTTCTATTGATATTCCTGCTTTAATTGCTGCTTTAATGGGGGATAAAAACTTGCGCTCTGCCCAACCTTTAATCTTCTGCTTCATCTTTCTTACTACTTATTGCTATATCAGTTCTAATAAAAATGCTTAATTGTATTGTAAAATACGGGTGTTTCGGTTAAAAGTTTCCAAAACTACATGATTTTTATTCTTTTAGCAAAAATCATTCCTAAAAAAAATAACAAAAATGCAATTAGTTACGTAAAAACATGAAAGAAATTACCTTTGCTATCTTTGTATAACTTCACAGTTTAGGAATGCGCGTGTTAATTTTCATTTTACTGGTGTTATTTTCATGTAATATCAATTCACAAATTTATATCAATGAGTTTTTATCTTCAAATGTAAATGGCATTGTTGATGAAGACAATGAATACTCTGACTGGATAGAAATTTATAATGCCGGAGCAACTGATGTAAATCTTGAGGGCTATGCCTTATCAGATGAGATACTATTGACTAACAAGTGGACATTTCCATACATTTCTCTGGGGCCGGATGAACATTTATTCGTATTTGCATCAGGTAAAGACCGGAAAAATATTAGCCTTACATACCAAACATTAATTGACTGGAGCGATTCATGGCAATACATTCTACCTGATACAGACATTGGTACAAGCTGGCGATCTAACGGATACGATGCTTCATCATGGGGAACAGGGGCCAGTGGCTTTGGTTATGGTGATGGTGACGATAATACAATTATTCCTGATGCAACTATAAGCGTTTTTATAAGAAAAGAGTTTACTATTACTGATCTGGCAAGTATTCAACAACTTATTTTACATATCGATTATGATGATGGATTTGTTGCCTATCTGAACGGTGTCGAAATAGCAAGAATGAATCTTGGGAATCCCGGGGAAGAAGTTGCATACAATCAAACCACTGATGAACCCGATCATGAGGCAAATATTTATCAGGGAGGATCACCTGATTATTTCAATGTGGCCGATCCACAGAATTTATTGGTTGAAGGCACTAACGTAATTGCCATTCAGGGACACAATATAAGTTTAACTTCTTCCGATATGTCCTTTATACCTTTTCTGAGTATTGGAAGATCAGGACTAGGTCATGTTCCACAGGTTTCACCTTATTTGTCATTTCCTTCAGGAGGTTTACACACTAATTTTAAAATTGCCTCAGCCGGTGAAAGCATTTATCTGTTCGATCCACTTGGAAATTATATTGACTCTGTAGGCGCAACATATCTTTTAAGTGATATTTCTTATGGAAGGAAACCAGATGGTACTGATAATTGGTTTTATTTTGGAGAACCTACTCCGGGAACGACAAACAGTACAATTGGAGTAGATCAACAAACAGGTGATACTGTGGTTTTTTCGATCTCTGGAGGGAAACATATTGGTGGCACTTCTATCACCCTGTCATCTACTAATCCCTCTGATCCTATCTATTATACACTTGATGGTTCTATACCTGATACTGATGATATGCTTTTTTCCGGGCCAATATCTGTAAATTCAAATACCGTTGTTCGGGCAAGAGTAATTGATCCTGCCAACTTACCTGGTCCGGTCGTTACTAATACTTACACAACCGAATTGAATCATGAATTTCCCATTGTATGCCTTTCTACAGAGCCTGCAAATTTGTGGGATTACTTAACCGGGATGTATGTAAATGGACCGAATGCTGAGTCTTCTTTTCCTTATTTCGGATCAAATTTCTGGGAAGATTGGGAAAAACCATTTCATTTTGAAGTGTATGATCAATCAGGAGTGAAACAAATTGATCAGGGTGCAGGAGCCAAAATATTTGGCGGTTGGTCACGTGGTAACGATCAAAAATCTATGTCCCTGTTTGCTCGTAGCAAATATGGAAAAGGATCATTTGAATATAAATTCTTTTCTGATAAACCCATTGATAAATTTGAGGCACTTGTATTGCGGAATTCCGGGAATGACAACATGGGTTTGCAGTTTCATGATGGATTTATTGCAGGTTTGACCAGTGAAATGAATACTGACAGGCAGGCATTTCAGCCATCAGTCTTATATTTAAATGGTGAGTATTGGGGCATTTTGAATATCAGGGAAAAGGTAAACGAGCATTTCCTTGCCGAAAACCATAATGTTGATCCTGATTCTGTTGATTTACTTGAAAATGCGGGTGATGTTATTGTTGGCAGCAATGAAAAATACCTTGAGCTTCTTAATTATCTGAATTCGTATTCTTCTCTTCAGGACAATAATATCTACAATTGGGTTGCTGATAAAATCGACCTCGATAATTATATTCAGTATCAGCTTACTCAAATTTATATTAATAATCAGGATTGGCCTGGTAATAATATCAAGTTCTGGAAAACAAAGTCTTTCAAAAGCAAATGGAGATGGATACTGTTTGATACAGATTTTGGTTATGGCATTTGGGATGTAAATGATTACAATATCAATACCTTGGCTTTTGCATTACAGGCCGGCAATAGTGGTTGGCCAAATCCAGATTGGTCTACTCTTCTGTTTCGAAGAATGGTAACAAATATTGGCTTTAGACACAACTTTATTAACCAATATTGTGATAGACTCAACACTGACTTTTCATCCGCAACTGCTATATCCAAACTGGATTCATTAAAAGCACTTTTTAGTACTGAAATTCAATTTCATTTTAATCGTTGGTGGGGTTCATATAATGATTGGGAGGCTAAAATAGAGGATAAAAAAACATTTGCAACAAATCGACCTGCATATGCCAGATCACATATAGAAAGTGTGTTTAATTTAGATGGTCAGTTATTTGTAACTGTAGATGTTTCGGATGAAAGTGCCGGGAAAATTAAATTGAATTCTATTTATCCTAAGTATTTTCCATTCTCTGGAATATATTTTGAAAATGTACCTATACAGCTTACTGCAATTCCAGAGGCAGGATATAAATTTGTGAGATGGGAAGGATCAAAAAATTCTACTGATATTAGCATTAACTATAATATGACTAAAGCAGGAAGTTTTACTGCGGTTTTTGAAGAAGCAGGAAGCGAGGATATATCTGTTGTAATCAACGAAATTCAATACAATTCTTCACCTGCACTTGATACAAAAGACTGGATAGAAATTATAAACAATGGGCATTCAACAATTGATTTGGAGGGCTGGTTAATAAGTGATACCGGACCAGATAGTGGTTTTTTCTTTCCTTCATATATTTTGGCCCCGAATGATTATCTTGTGATTTGCCGTGATTTGGACGCATTTCGGAATTATTACCCGAATAGGCAAAACTCAATTGGAGATATGTCCTTTGGACTAAGCAGCAATGGTGATATTATAAGATTGTATGACGACGAAGGATATTTAATGGATGCTGTTGACTATCTTATTTATTTTCCTTGGCCTGAAAATGTCAGTAGTACTGGTGCCAGTATTGAATTAATTAATCCTGCAAACGACAATGCCAAAGGCGAAAACTGGAAAGCTTATGTAGAAGGAGGTACCCCTTGTGAGCCAAATAGTGGAATTGTAAATATTGAAGAACAATTATTGCCTGAAGGTTTGACTTCTTCCTTTGAATGTTTTCCAAATCCTTTTAATGATTTTACTACAGTACAATTTAGTGTATATTTGGACGGAAATTATCGTCTTGAGGTATTTGATATAAGCGGAAGAGTAGTTGATGTGCTTTTGGATGAATATCTTGCAGAGGGTACTTATTACATTGATTGGAACGGAGGAAGTCAATATGGAGAGAATCTTCCCGCTGGTGTTTATAATGTACGTCTCTCGAATATGAACAATGTTGAAACGATTAAATTAATAATGCTTAAATAATACAACAGATGAAAATTAGCAAAACTATTTTCCTTTCACTTTTTGTAACCTTAGCCTTAGCAGCTTGTGAAAAGGATGCTGGTAGAGGAGGAACTTCAAAAATAACTGGCAAAGTGATTGTCAGGGAATATAACCGTGATTTTACTATTCAGAAAGTTCCGGATTATCCTGGAGCCAAAGAAGATGTTTTTATTATTTATGGAGGTGATGCAGTTTATGGAGATAAATTTGAAACCAATTATGATGGTACTTACGAATTTAATTACCTGAGAGAGGGGAGCTATACCATATATGCATATTCTAAAGACTCTACTAAAAATTATGATTTGACTTCTGAATTAATCCCTGTTATAAGGGAGGTTGAAATTTCAGGAAAAGATCAAACTGTTGAGGTTCCGGACATAATTGTTCTCAAATAACAAGTGTTTGCAATATGTATAGAAAAATTTTTACATTTCTAATCTTTCTGTTAGTTCCCTTCCTGGCAAAAGCTCAGCAGGAAGACTTTCGAACCAGGTATAATTTTGAACTTGAAGGTGAACTATTCAATCTGGTGGATTTTACAGTATCTCCTGAATTGAGGCTTTGGGATAATAGTACGCGTTTGGAAAGTGTCCTTGCCAGTACAGCTTTATCAGTTCCTGTTACAAAATTCCTCCGCCTGGGTGTAAGGTACAGGTACCAGACAGACTATGTTAGAGAGGATTATACGAAATACATTCACAGGTATGGTTTATGGGCAGAATTTGATTACAGGATAGAGAGACTAAGGATGGCATACAGAGCCATTTATCAAAATGAATACACTAATTTTAATCGCTCTGAAGATGGAAGAATTCCTAAGATTGTCCACAGACATAAGATAAGTTTTAAATACAGGGGAAAAGGTTGGGATATTACTCCCATGCTGGCAGCTGAGATGTTTTTTATTATACGGCCAAAAGAGATTAGTTATCAGCAGAAATTAAGATTAACAGCCGGCTTCCAGTATCGTATTACAAAAGATCTTAACATTAATCTGAGTTATAAATACCAACAGGAATATTATGAGAATAATCCCCTTACTTCTCATATTATCAGCACTGGAATTGAGTATGAACTATAATCTTGCAATGCATCAATACATCAATAATTTAAGCACCCTTATATGGGTGCTTTTTTTTGATCTGCGAATTCCTATCTTTAGTAGCCTATTTAATTTATGAAATAAGTAACAATAAAAACCTATGAATGTATTTATTGAAATAGCAGGATGGATTGGATCATTTACAATTTTAGCAGCATATGGACTTCTTTCTGTGCATAAAATTTCTGCAAACTCAAGAACGTATCAATTACTAAATATAATTGGCAGCTTGTTTTTAATGTTGAATACATTATATCATCGTGCCATTCCTCCTGCAACATTAAATTTATTTTGGCTTGGAATTGGTCTGTTTTCATTGTTCAGATCAGCTTCACACAAAAGAGAAGCAGGATAGGGATTTTTAGTCATTAAAAATTTTGTGAAGATCACTTTTGTAGAGATCATAATGCGCCTGGCATTCATGATATAACTCTTTTATAGCTTGTTCCTGCGTGATAAATCCAGACTTGATCTTTCGTTGTACAGACTGAAGTTTAAACTTGAACGAATGGCTGAGTAATTTTGGATTAACTGGTTTCAATACCAAATCACGCCACTCTTTGCGGGTAATAGATGGTATCATACTTGGTTAATTTAGGTTAATTACTTATATAAGTTACAAAAAAATCAATCAAAATAAAAATCCATAACTTAATTTATTGTAAACTTTGTTCAACTCAAATAATGAGATAAGAAACAAGTTTTCTGGTCAGATTACAATTTTAGCAAACAATTCAGGATCTGTAATTCCTTCGGTGTTAAAGAGCAATACTTTTGTAGTATTATTTAGTTCCAATCGGTTTTTTAAATCATTTAATATTGGATCAGATAGCAATGCAATAAGACCTGCCAAACCTGCTGCTCCAGATTCACCTGCTTCAATATGTTTGTCATCGACATTTGGGAAGTAATACTTCTGCATGGCCTGAACAGCGTAGGAATCATCGATAGATAAGAAAACATCAATTCCGGTTTTCATGATCTCCCATGCCAATATCGAAGGAGTTCCACAATTCAGTCCGGCCATAATGGTTTTTTGCGTTTTTTTTGTAGCCGACAGCTTATTATTTTTCGCAGATTGAAGAAAACAATCTGATTCCATGGGTTCAACACAAACGATCTTTGTTTTTTTGAGTTTTGGATGGTTTCTCACATAGTGAGTGATAGCTGATGGCCAGCTGCCAACTCCTGTTTGAAGAAAGATGATATCGATCTGATCGTCGAATTCTTTTGTCTGATTTTCTATCTCAGCCATTTGAGTGTAATATCCTGATGTTATTAATGCGGGTATTTCGGTGTATCCTTCCCATGCTGTGTCTTGAATTAAACTACAATTATTTTCTATTGAATATTTTTCAGCAGTTGTTACAGCCTCATCGTAATTACCATTAATGATTATAACCTCAGCACCTTCATTTTTGATGTTTTGAATACGTGATCTAACAGTATTTTTCGGGACGAATACAAGAGCGTTTTTATTAAATTGTTTTGCAGACCAGGCAACAGCTCTGCCATGATTACCATCTGTTGCAGTGCAAAAGGAGCTTACCTGAGAATCTTTATAAAGAATTTTATGCATAGCCCAGGAAGCTCCGAGCATTTTAATTGCAGGGACTCCAAATCTTTCTGCCTCGTTTTTGCATAATATTTTTCCAAGGCATAGTTCAGATGCCAGATTCTTTAAGTTATAGAGAGGAGATGGTTTATATCCTGGCAAATTTTTATGATACTTAATGGAAGAATTGAAATCGTTAATGAGAGGTGATATACTCTCTTTAAGGTCAGGATGGTATATTTGTTGGTCTTGATAGTGGAAATCAAATAAGGGTTTGGATATTGACATAATGCCCGGATTTGAACTTAGATAATCTTTCTTATACTTAGTTAATAAAGGTAAATACTAATTTGAATGTTACATTCACTAAGTAAAGCTTTATTTATTTCATTTTATTATTGAAATTTACTCTCTGACTTCTTCTAACTTAAAATTTTATATCATGAATTATTTGAAAACCAGTATTATAATACTTTTTGTTTTTTCTACCTTAATTGTAAATGCAGTAGATTCTGAAATAAAAAAAGTAGTAGTATACCGACAGGGAGCCAAGATAAGCAGAACGGCGACCATTACACTCACTCCGGGAAACCAGGAGATTGTTTTGGATGACCTTACATCCACAATTGATCCAAATAGTCTTCTTGTGAATATTAAAGGCTCTGCCATATTGTTATCGGCTAGTGTTCGTACAAATTTTCTTGGCTACAAAACACTCCCTGAGCGAACAAAGCAATTGAAAGATTCATTTATTCTTATTTCTGACAAAATAGACTGGTTGAACACGGAACAGATGATTTACCAGGGAGAAGAAAAGCTCATATCCGACAATCAAAAAATTGTAAATGAGGAACAAAAAACTACAGCAACTGATATTGCCCAATTGGCAGAGTTTTACAGAACCCGTCTCACTAATATTAAAATGAAAATATATCAAAATAACATTGAACTGCGTGATTTAAAAGAGAGGAAAAGTCGTCTTGAACAACAACTTCAAGAATTACAATACAAAAAGGGGCAGAAGATGGGAGAGGTTGTTCTGAATATCTCAGCTGAGCAGATAAGCAAAGTTACAATTAGCTTTTCTTACCTTACCCGAAAAGCCGGGTGGTCTCCTTTGTATGACATACGTTGCCAGGGAATAAAAGATCCAATTGATTTGTTGTATAAGGCAAATGTTTATCAGACTTCTGGTTATGACTGGAAAGGCATTGACCTCGTAATTTCTACCGGCAATCCAACAGTTAATAACCAAAGGCCTGTTCTGCAACCATGGTACATCAATTTTTTTGAACCGGTTGTTATGGGCTATGGAGCTATGGAGAAAAGTAAACGAGCAGCTGCTCCTATGACATCCAACGTGTATCTTGATGCTGATGAATCTGAGGAAGCAGCGTTTTTTGATCTTGAAACAGTAGCTCCTCCTGTTCCGTATGAAGTGACACAAACTACCAACCAGATGGCGATTGAATATGAAATAAAGGTAAAACAGGATATTCCTGCAGATGGCAAGGAACATATTGTACCAATAAGTAAGTTTGAATTGCCTGCAACATACAGCTACCATACTGTTCCTAAACTTGATCAGCATGCTTACCTTCTTGCAAAAGTAGGTGAATACAACCAGTACAATTTGCTACCGGGCAATTCGAATATTTTCTTTGAGGGAATGTTTATCGGCCGGAGCTATCTGAATCCTGAAGTGACAAGCGATTCTCTGATTGTTTCACTCGGACGTGATGATAGAATTAGTGTAAAACGAAATATGCTTAAAGATTTTACTTCCCAAAAAGTTGTAGGTTCTAATAAAACTGAATTGAAAGGATATGAGCTTATATTGAGGAACAATAAAAACCAGCCGGTTTCACTTGATGTTCTTGATCAAATTCCTATATCGCAAAACAAAGAGATTGAAGTGAATATTGAAGAACAGGGTGGAGCTAAATACAATGCAGATTATGGAAGTCTCCTTTGGAAGATTGATCTTGCTCCCGGCGATACAAAAAAAATACGCTTTGTCTATTCTGTAAAATATCCAAAAGATAAGCAAATTGGTGGATTGTAAAATAGCAAACTGAGTATTGAAAATCAATAATATTTAAGGCTAAAGCCTAATTCAAGCTCAAAAAATAACCCCTGGCTTAAGCCAGGGGTTTTAAAATATAGTAACATCAGGACTTTAGCCCAATGATTTACCGTTCTAATAATTTTCTTCCCTCATCTGCATATATGCTTTTGGGTGTTGACAAGCCGGGCAGGTTTCAAGTGCTTTTTCTGATTCATATACATAGCCGCACTTAAGGCATTTCCACCATACCTTACCATCCTTAATAAATACTTTATCTTCCGATACGTTTTGCAATAATTTCAGATAGCGTCTTTCGTGCTCTGCTTCAACCTTAGCAATCATTTTATAAGCTGTTGCCACTTCAGGAAATCCTTCTTCTTTGGCAATTTCAGCAAACATAGGGTACAATTCTGTCCATTCTTCATTTTCACCTTCAGCAGCGGCCTTTAGGTTTTCTTTTGTTGTTCCAATTATTCCGGCAGGATAAGCGGCAGTAATTTCAACCATTCCTCCTTCCAGAAAGCTGAAGAATTTTTTGGCATGTTGTTGCTCCTGAAGGGCAGTTTCCTCAAAAATTGCAGCGATTTGTTCAAAGCCTTCTTTTCGGGCTTTTTTTGCAAAAAACTGATACCTGTTTTTAGCCTGTGATTCTCCGGCAAAAGATTTAAGCAGATTTTGTTCTGTTTTCGTTCCTTTAATTGATTGTGCCATAATTCATCTATTTTAGGGTATATTAAATTTGTATAAAATCATCTTTTTCCGATCCGCAAACAGGACATACCCAGTCATCGGGGAGATCCTCAAAGGCTGTGCCCGGTATTATGCCATTCTCTTCATCACCTACCAAAGGATCATAAATGTATCCGCAGGCAGTACATTTGTATTTTTTAGGACCGTCGGACTTTTCTTTTTTTACTAGCTTGGATTTATCAACATATGTAGGTGCATTTTTAGGAGCCACACCCTTTCTCACTTTCCTGTAATGTGCATAAGTCAGTAATTCTTTATTGTCGTCAATGATTTCTGCCTGAAGCAATTTGCCAATAAAAATGAAGTGTGTTCCCACATCAAATGTCTGAACAAGTTTGCACTCCATAAATGCAATGGACTCATTGAGTAGAATAGGGACTCCGGTTTCTCCAATTTTCAGATCCATTCCATCCAGCTTATTAATGTCTCTGCCACTCTTGTATCCAAACTTTCCAATGATATCAGCAAGAGCATCTTGATGCAATACTGAAATTGAAAAGGACTCATGCTTTTTAATAAATTCGGCTGTGAAATTTTCTTTATTGCAACAGGCAGCAAATTGAGCTGGTTCTGCCGTAACCTGGAAGACTGAATTTGATATAAAACCATTTCCTTTTTCTTTATCTCCGGAACATACTATGTATAATCCATAGGAAATTTTAAACAGGGCTTCAAAATCGATCATAAGAGCTAAATTTATTTGGAATAGATTTATTTTATTTAAGATGTAAGTATTGGATTACAAGTATCTATCCCTTGTTTGCAATTAGATCGAAATTACGTAAAATAATCATTAAGTAAATTAAAAGCAGAGTCTGTCTGGAATGAAACTGGAAATTTATAATTGTTTTAAACAAGGAATTGAAAAATCACTTTTTAAACCCTAAAATCAGATAAACAGGTCGTTTAAAATAAAGGTTTTTCTCTTTGTAGAAGAGATAATTATTCAGTCTGCTATCTTTAACGCCTTTACTAACCAGGCTTTCAATTTCATTCTTTTTGTCTTGTTCCTGAAATGCGTGTTCTATGTATTCATCAATACGTAAATCAACATCCAATCTGAACTCTTTAACCTTTTCAATTTCATTATCGAAATACAAATGATCTATTTCAGATATTCCGATCATTCTGTTATGACTAATATCCACAAGCTTATCAAATGTTTCAAAGAAATCATTGACATAGCTATTTTCATACATAACAATATCCTGTATGCTAATCTTGCCGCCCACTGTACAACATCTTTTCATTTCATTTAGCACAATTTCCGGATTAGAGAAATGGTGAAACGCAGATTTACAAGTTACTAATGAATAGGTATTATCCGGGTAAGGTAAGCTTTCAACATCAGAACAACTAAATTGTACATTACTTATTCCAAGCTCATTAATTTGAGAATTTGCAATTTCTATTTCTTTGTCGGAAATATCCACTCCCCAGGCTTCAAGAATTTGTTGCCCAACGTAAATTGTAAAATCTCCAGGCCCACAGGCTACATCCAGCAACTTATCCTGAGCAGAAATTTCACAGAAATCGGAATACGCCTTTAAATACTCAATATTTTTACCTACTGACCAACTTGCAAATTTTTCAGCTTGTTTATTAAATTGTGCCTTAATAAGTCGGTTATTCATCAAATTGCAAATAATGTAAAGATTCTTCTATATTCACAAGAGGCCAAATTTACTTAATTGTAAACATACAAATCAAGCTCCTGATTCTATATGTTCAATGGATTTTTTTTCAAACAGAAATCCCTTATTAACCGTGATAATTTAGTATTTTTCAGGTTCTATTGGAATAAATAAACTGCTATGGCTAATTCAAATTCTAAACATGATTTAACACTGAGCGTATTCAATGCCATGAATACTCGTGATTTTTCAGAGCTTGAGAATAATATTACAGAAGATGTTGCATTTGATTTTCCTGGTGCCGGACGCATTGAAGGGAATAGAAGGGTCCTGATTTTTCTTAAAGCTTTATTAAGAAAATACAAGAATCTGACTTTCACTATTTCAGAAGTAATTGAAGAAAGCCAAAGGGCTTGTGCTGTCTGGACGAACAAAGGAGAACACATCAATGGAAATGCTTATGAAAACAGTGGAATAACTCTGTTATATTTTTCAGAAGATAAAATAAGTTTTATCAGTGATTATTTTAAAGATACCTCCTTTGTAGAATCTGCTTAAATCCTTATTTTTTATTAGATGAAGAAAATACTGGCCTTAAATGGCAGCATGCGAAAAAGTGGGAATACAACTCTGTTGCTTCATCATTTTCTTAATGGAGCTAGAGAAAATACCGACAATATTGAGGAGATATATGCCAGTGAAATGAACCTGGATTATTGCCGGGGATGCACTCGCTGTAATATGGTTGGACGTTGTACAATTCATAATGATGATTGGGGTGAGGTTAGTCATAAAATACTTGATGCCGATGTACTTGTGTTTGCCACTCCCATCTATTTTCATCATGTTTCAGCCCCATTAAAAAAGGTAATTGACAGGTTTCGTTCTTTTGTTAAGGTTCAAATTACTGAAAGCGGACTTTTGCATACTCCCTGGCAAAACTGGGATAAGGATTTTGTGCTGCTACTAAGCATGGGCTCTTCCGATGAAAATGAAGCAAATCCTGTACTTGATCTCTTCAATTTCTTTAAAGAAGTTCTTGGTAGTAAAAACAGACTGCATACAATATCTGCTACACGACTAGCAGTGATTAACCAAATGATAAAAACCGAAGAAGAACTTGATCTATTGTATCGAAAGATGGGATTACCAAATAAGCTTGCGGATGAAGATTCTAAGAAGAATCAAGCATTGTTACAACAAGCATTTGCACTTGGTAGAGATATAACAAATGAAAAATAGGTCATAATTATCTCATTATATTCAATGAAAAAAATATTTGGCTACTTCAAAGATTTTCATAGGGAATATTTTCATGTCAGAATGTATCTTTCAATTTTTCTTTTTATAGCAGTCTTAATTACATTCAATTATCTGTTAGATTTTGAGAATAAATACATTGACAGTTATTATGGCAAACCCATTCGTATTTTGCTCTATCTCGGATATCACTCTTTTGCATATTTTGGTGTGCTTTTAATCATTTATTTCATGAGTAAAGAAAAATTGTGTCTGTCACCAAAGTTTTGGCTTAAAATTTTTCTTGGCCTTCTCATTCTATCAGTCGATCGTTCCATTTTTCCCTATATCTCTGATGCAATCCGTGACTTCGTTCCTCGTCGTACTTTCAGGTATTATCGGGAATTGTTTTACAACATGTATGGATTTATTACTATTCTTAGCATGATTGCAATCATGAAATGGATTTTTGACAGAAAGGAAGGTTTTGGGATCTATGGATTGCGCTTCAAAAAAGTAGATTTCCGTGTGTATTTTCTTATGTTATTGATAGTATCTCCTTTCGTTTTGGCTGCATCCTTTACACCAGATTTTATAGATTACTATCCCACTTACAAAGGGATTGGGGGAGCACGATTTGCCAGTTATTATCAAATTTCAGAAAAATTGAGTGTTCTCTTTTATGAAACTTTTTACATTTCAAGTTTTTTAAATACAGAAGTTTTTTTCAGAGGATTCCTGATAATTGGATTGTCAAAAATGCTTGGTAAGAATGTAGTATTGCCTATGGTAGCTGCCTATGCTGTATTGCATTTTGGAAAACCTATGGGTGAAGCCATAAGTTCGGTTTTCGGGGGCTATATTTTAGGCATTATTGCTCTTT
>CAYWBC010000063.1:0-22166 GCA_964456285.1 uncultured Bacteroidales bacterium | reverse complement strand
TATAATAAATTGCATTCAGATTTTGCAGGTGTATTTTATTGGAATGGTGGGTCAGGAAGTTCTTCACCGACTCCATCAGCCGAAGCTGTACTGAAATATAGCGATGGTGCACTTTCTCATCATATTCCACAATCATACATTGATGCCACTTATTTTATCAATGTGCCCGTATTTAAAAAACACCATAGGGCTGGGATATCACTTACGAGTAAAAATCATTTTGGCACCATCGCACCATTTGACGGAGGTGCGTGGAATGTGCACTATTCTTTGCCATATCCGGAAGAATTTCCCGGAAATCCTTCCGGATCAGAACCACCACAGCTTACATACGGAGTCTACCGTTGTTTTGTTGATATTATGGGGCATAAGGATCTTGGAGGTAAAACTATTCTTTATTTGGTTGACGGCCTTTGGGGCTCCATAAACTGGGGACATCCACCCATAAAGTTCAGAATGGCACCATTTGGCGACGGAACTACTGTGGATAATGGTGATTACCCCAATTCACTTTTTCTTTCACAAGACCCGGTAGCTGTTCAATCAGTATGTTATGATTTTCTCTATTATGAGTTCGATCTCGATCACCCTACTGAAGGGAGTGCTAATTTGAATGCTGATCATGGACCTTATTCAAGATTTAAAGCAGCAGATGACTTTTTACACCAGGCATCGGATACAGAACACAGGGCTGTTGTATACGATCCTGAACAAGACGGCACACCTCTTGGGAGTCTGGGTACTCACGAACACTGGAACAATGCAGATGACAAACAATATACCAGGAACCTTGGAACAGGAAACGGAATTGACTTGTACAGTCCCCATGTAGTTTCAGTACCCATTACTGACCTTGATGTGGTAAAATCTGCTATTGAAGGATTTGAATTGTATTCAAATTATCCGAATCCATTCACTGAAAGTACTACTATTCAGTATTATTTGGAAATACCCTCAATGGTACAGATTAAGATTTACAATACCAGCGGACAGCTAGTTCATTCTGTAAAATATTACGATAAGATGTCTGGAAAATACAGCTATGTTTGGGATGGAGCCGATGAAGGTGGTTCTGCTGTTCCTGCCGGCACTTACATTTGCAACGTTAGTGGTGAGAATGATCGTGGATCATTTGAAATGAACAACAAGATGTTGGTGATGAGGTAAGAAATGTTTAATGTGATATATTTTAGGGTCACGCTACGGCGTGGCCTTTTTTTGTTTTAGGCATGGCGTGGCCCTACAATTCCGGATGTCTTATCAAGCAAAGCATGTCGCTGTAATATCAAGAAACCAGCAACCAACAACAAGCAACCATTATCATTCACCAAGTACCTCCTGGGCTGCCAGCACAAGAAATACAAAATTGGATGCAGCTCCACTTATCATGTACTCTGTTTGTTGCCATAGATAGGGCCATTCTTTCAATTCCGGGAAATCGGGTTTGATATTGGCAGTACCTGATATTACTCCTCCGGGTATGTACGACCAGTCGTCACGATTCAGGCCATAACCTACAGTTGCAGATCTAGTTCCTACACCCGACACAAAGGATGAGGTATTTTCTCCGGGATGAATACCAAGAACATAATTGAGGGCATTGAGGAAATAATTTTTCGAGTCATTATTCCCTAGTGTTCTGTATAGATAGTACTGTGAAATTCCGAATTTCTCTATGCCCCATGCCGAACCCCATATTCTGGGTTGATAGGGAATTCCAAACGGATTCGCTTCTGTTTCAGTCTTTAATATATTGTAATAGCCCTGCAAAGCAATGATAAATCCTCTGCGAAAGCCCTGATCATTTACAAAGCTTAGCATTCGGCAAACCATCCAGGCAGTTTCACCAATATTTTTTGTAATATCTTCTGAACTGGCAATTATAGCATCCATGTATTCCTGCTTTTTTGTTGTAAGGAACATTTCCACCAGGGCATGAATTCTCTGAACCGGAAACTCTGCCTCCTCGTTTGCATAAAATAAGAGCTCGGCTATTGCTATGCATTGTTCTGATAAAGTATCATTGTATCCTTTAAGCATTCTGGAAGCTGCTGCAAGCTGTGAACATACCTGTAATTCCCGGCGAGGATTAAGCTCAGTAAAAACCCACCTGTCGTCATTCTCATTATCCAGCCATGATGGAATATCTGTATCAGTGCCTTTGGGTTTATAGATTACATTATCAGTCATTGTTGAACCATCACCTAAAATGACGTATTGCCTCAGGTCTTTGCAGATGATTCCCCGGTATAGTCTGCCCAGGTTTTGATATCCGCTGACTATCGTTAGGGCTCCGTGTTCGATTTGCTGTAAGATATCCGGTTTCCCGTCAGGCACATGCATTTCAACAAGGTGCTTATCCTGATCAATTGTTGTTATATCGTAATTTGTTCCAAAGAGTTCATAAATCATACTGAGTGCATGAATAGTGCCACCCTGCGATTCCACACGCAAATCATAATCTCCTGCATCGTGCCATCCGCCAACATTTAATCCCGGTACATGTTCGCCGGATTTGTAACTTGTTAAAGTGGAAGAATCCTGAAAATAGCCATCAAAGTGAACAATATCTGTTGGAGCCATTTGTGCATCGTCCATATGGCACATGCCATGCCAGACTTTGTATCTATCGTTAACACGCATATGGCACATTTGCACAGGCAAAAAATATTCCAGGGTAGGTTGCCAAACATTTCGGTGATATACATCTTCACCAATTCTGAAGTGTTCAGATTTGTTTTCATCCAGCGAAAGAAAATATATTCCCGATTCTGTCACTGATGAAAAATCAAACTGGTAGTAACGGTATCGTTGAAATATGCCCCATTCAACTGCGGTATCAGATCGAACTGTTTGTAATTCGCCATTGGGCAATACCATTTTTAATTCTATTATTTTCGGATCTGCATCAGCCTTATCGCATTCAATTAATGCTACTTTCTGTTGATTTGAAAGATAGCCTGCCTGGTTAATGTGTATTACCGGATCGTATTGCCAGTTTTTAATCAAAGAGGGAGTAATTACCCATTCAACAGCCTTCTCTTTAGCTCCATTTGGAATTAATGAACGTAGAATAAACCAACCGTTGTTATGCTTTGCCCGACCGTCTAAGACTTGTATAGTTCCATTCAATGATCTGATACTTATTCTCTGTTTATCAGATTCAGGAGCAATAACAAGCATAGTTCCTTCGGCCATTGGTATTACATCGTATGAATTATCTGTTTTCTCAAAAGGTCCGTTTAACTGAAGTGGAAATATACCAGGCTCATCATCCATAAAAAAGTTCTTCCCAAAAAGATCACCGGGATAGAGTTCGAGGTGAAACCCAATCTTTCCTTCCCATTTTTTTGGTATAGGATTATCAAGATCAACAACAATGCGTATTGAGTTTTCTTCAGCTTTCACTTTCACCTGGTAAGAAAATTCAAGGTCGGGGTATTGTATGGGATTGAAATTTCGTGTCTTTGCTTTTATGTTTGGATAACTAAGACGAACAGAAATTGCCTGATTGTTTTTATCTACTTTTCTATCATCCAGTTGGGCAAAAGACTGCCATTGTCCGGGGGTACCTTCCAAACGAACATCACCATTTGCTGCAATCCGATTACCAAGCTGTATAAACTGTATTCCTCCCTGATGTCCTTCAATGTATGTGTCGCTGAATACAAAGACATTGAAACCCGGAGCTTCAAAATATTCTTGATCATTAATACTTAGATAAGTTTGTCCGGAGATAAATTGTACTATAGATATACTTAGAATTAAACCGATGGCAAATCTTAATCCGAATCTATTTGTAATTCTGTTTACCATAATTGTTGCTGTTTGCTTCATATAAAAATAATCAATTGTTGTACAATTAATTATTATTTCTAAAAAGTAATTCGATAATTCATATAGCGTAATCTGGCTGGACTTCTATTATGAAAAGTGTAGCTGTAACTAATCTGATAGTGTTATTTTTTTGACATTTGTAATTATTTATCTGCCTTGTTCTCATCCATCTCATGAAAAGCCATCCCATCCAGGGTTTTCACTTCTTTTATGAGCCTCTGATTTACCCGCGCCTTATGAAATGCAGGATGAGCAAAAAGTATGAATACTCGATTTCTATTTCCATTACCATTTGCAATTCTCACAAAATACATGTAATTTGGTTATTAGAGTATTTTGTTCACAGCAATGGGAGATTGAAAATAAATTTTGCTTTCAAATTATTCGTGATATTATGCGTATGCGCTAAGAAATAAACTTAGGTTACCATAAACCAGAAATTAATTTTTTAAGAATAATTATTTAAAGCTGTTACCTGGCAAGCAATCCTGTTAAAACTTACGAATAATTTTTAGAATAGTACTTTATTATCAACCTATTAATGCCATCTTCCTAATGCAAACAAATACATATTTCTTTTGTTTTCTCACTAGTATGTTATAATCAAGGAATGTAAATTGAAATTAAAGTATCACGCTTATGGATGATCATAAGACATTATATGAAGAATTAAAAGAGGAGAATAGAAAATTATTATCGCAGGTATATTCACTTAAGGAAAGTGAAGAGCTTTTTAAGGCATCAACAGATCAAATGGATGGTATAATTTGGATAGTTGATACAGAATTTCGTTTTGTAATATCAAAGGGACGAAAATTAACTACTCTTGGATTAGTACCAGATGAGGTAGTGGGTAAAACAATTTATGATTTCTATAAGACAGATGACCCCACTCATCCATCCATTGCGGCACACCATCGTGTATTGAAGGGAGAAACCGTGGAGATTGAAACTACACATGCAGGATTAATATTTTCCTCCTTTCTTTCGCCTATGAAAGATTCAAAGGGAAATATTACTGGTGTTGTTGGTTTGGCTATTGATATTACAAAGCAAAAAAAAGCAGAAAAGCTTATTTACGAGCAGGCAGAAACCATTGCCTCCATTGTGGATACCTCGAAGGATTGGATATGGTCGATCAATTTACAGGGAATCCACACTTATTCTAACCATGCCATTGAAAAATTATTAGGATATCCTTTGGGAAGTTTTGTGGGCAGTTCGAGTTTTGATTTGATGCATGAGGATGACAGAAAAATAATTGAAACTAAATTACCAATTTGGATTTCCGAGAAGAAGGGTTGGCAAGAACTTGTGATAAGATGGAGGCATAAGAATGGAAGTTGGCGATATTTTGAAAGTAATTCTGTACCGATAATTGACATGAATGATGATGTTATTGGATTCCGTGGAGTTGATAGGGATATTACCAATCGCATACAAATGGAAAAAGAGTTGAAGGAAAGTGAAGCCTTCATTAAAGCGGTTATGGATCACCTTCCAATAGGTATAGCAGTAAACTCCGTTGATCCTGTGATTGATTTCATATACATGAATGATAATTTCCCAAGGTTCTATCGGACAACAAGAAAGAAACTTGCTGACCCAGATATGTTTTGGGAGGCAGTCTATGAAGATCCGGATTTCAGAGAAAAAATTAAAAAACAAATTCTCGATGATAATACCAGCGGGGACCCAAAACGTATGTACTGGGCAGATGTACCTATTGAGCGAAAGGGAGAGAACACTACTTACATTAGCGCAAGAAATATACCTGTTCCTGGCAAGCAACTGATGATTTCAACGGTTTGGGATGTTACTGAGCAGAAAAAATCTGAAGCAAAAATAAAGGCTAAAAATGATGAATACCTGGTCATTAATGAGGAGCTAAATGAAAGTCTGGAGCGTATTCAGAAAATTAACACAGAATTAGAAAAGGCAAAAAAGAAAGCAGAAGAAAGTGATCGCCTCAAATCAGCATTTCTGGCAAATATGAGTCATGAGATCAGAACACCTATGAATGGTATTCTTGGGTTTGCCGACCTTTTAAAAACACAACATCTAACGAGCGAAAAGCAACAACAGTATATCAAATTAATTGAAACAAGTGGGATGCGTATGCTTGGTACTATCAACGACCTGATGGATATTTCCAAAATAGAAGCAAACCAAATGGAGGTTTTAGTTTCTGAGACAAATATTAATCAGGAAATAGAATATCTCTACACTTTCTTCAGGCTTGAGGTTGAAAAAAAGGGCATGAAACTCTTCATCAAACGTACACAAGCAAAGGATGTTACCATTGAAACAGACAAAGAAAAATTATCTGCAATTCTATCAAATCTTATTAAAAATGCCATCAAATATACCAATCAGGGAAGTATTGAATTTGGCTATAATCTGAAAGATAAATTCATTGAATTTTTTGTAACTGATACGGGAATTGGTATTGCTGACAATCTTCAAAAGACCATTTTCGAACGCTTTGTCCAGGCCGACCTAAGTGAAAGCAGACCATACGAAGGTGCTGGTTTAGGCCTCTCAATAACAAAAGCTTACGTAGAGATGTTAGGTGGTAAAATTTGGGTAAAATCTGAAGAAGGTAAAGGTTCTGCTTTTTATTTTACACTTCCCGTGAATAAAAGAACAAAGAAAACAGAAAATTCAAAACCATCCTATTCCAATATTATCACTGAAAAGGATACTCTTAAAAATATAATCCTCTTGATTGCGGAAGATGATAAAATAGCACAAACTTTCCTCACCGAATTACTTAAAGATCAGTGCAAAAAAATATTTTATGCAGAAACAGGGTTGGAAGCAGTTGAACTTTACCGAAAAAACTTGGATATTAATTTGATTCTGATGGATATAAAAATGCCGGTAATGGATGGGTATGAAGCCACCAGAAAGATCAGGGAATTGAGCAAAGAGGTGGTGATTATTGCCCAAACTGCTTACGCTATTCCAACAGACCGAAATAAGGCGATCAGTGCCGGCTGTACTGATTATATTACTAAACCCATTAAAAGTGAGTATTTTTATTCAATGGTCGATAAATACCTCAGAAATAGAGAAGATTAATTTCTCATCCAATCCACTTGCCAAATTACAGTCTATCATCAAGAAAGGATCGGTGACTATGATCTGCGACATAGAAATATGCCTGCTCATTGCTTTCTTATTGACCGATGGTAAATATATTTAGATAACTTTTGTACATTTAGGTCAAGAAGCGTGTCTCAATAAAGGCCATATCACAGCTTATATATCTGCTTTTCAAGGATTAATGAGAATTTTTTTGGAAATTGATTGTATGTAATATAAGTATCATTTATACCTTATAGAAGGTTGCTTTTGGTTTTCATCTTTTCTATAAAAGTATATTTGATATTTAATGGAGAAAAATAAAAATACAACAATTGATTTATACATGACCCTTACAAGAGAAAAGCTGTTTGCTATATTTGGTCTTTATTAGTATGGCTAGCCATATCAAAATCAACTTAATTATGGAAATAAAATATCAATTATTTGAAAAAGAGAACCTTCTGATTCAAAAATTTATCGGCTTTTTTTCAATTGAATTATATATGCGATATGCTCCTACCATCATGAGAAATCCTGCTATGAGATCCATCAATAAGGTATTACTTGATTTTAGGGATATAGATTTTAGTAATGTACCTGCTGATTTTGATGAAGGTCTTGGCAAGATGACGGAAATGCGAAAAAATATTCAGAATAAAGAAATAAAACGAACCGATGTTGCTATTGTATTTTGGGTAGATAAACCTATACCTACTGTTATTGCACAAATATTCAAAGAGAATTTCTCAAATTACAATTATTGTTCAACAGCAGAAAGTGTGCTCGAAATATTCAAAATATCAGATCCCGGTTTCGATCTGGAAAGTATTGTGGAAAATCTGGAAAATACCTTTTAAGTCAGATCTTTGGGATTAACCTGCATGCTTTTATATTGTCTAAAAAGCTATTGTCAATTTGTTGAAACCTAAAACATACATTCTGTTTATACATTTCGCCAATCACTCTACACAGGCACAGGGATTTTTCGTTAATTTGCAGGAATCTAAAAATTAAAATATTCGAATGAAACTGAATCTTGGTCTTTTGTTTGGTGGCCGTTCTGGTGAACATGAAGTATCGCTCCAATCGGCAAAATCAATAGCAAATGCTGTAAACCGCGATAAATTCAATTTGTTATTGTTAGCAATTGATAAGCAGGGCGACTGGTATTTGGCAGATGAAAGTGATTACCTTAAGAATGCTGATGATCCTAAAAATATTTGTTTGAATGTAAAGAAAGAACAAAAGATAGCTTTAATTCCTAAAGAAAATTCGAATAGGATCATTCGTTTAAGCGATGGTCAGGAATTGGATGGACTTGATGTTCTTTTCCCGATTATTCATGGCACTTTTGGTGAAGATGGCTCATTACAGGGTTTTTGTTCCATGCTTAATCTGCCTTATGTTGGAGCCGATGTTTTGGGTTCCTCTGTAGGCATGGATAAACTTATTGCCAAGAAATTATTATTGCAGGCCGGAATTCCTGTTGCGGATTATATTCTTGTAGATGAAAATAGTGAGTTGGATAAGGTAATTGAGAATTCATCACATAAATTAAACTATCCTGTTTTTATAAAACCGGTATGTTCCGGGTCTTCAGTAGGTGTTTACAGGGCAGAGAATGGAATTGAACTAAAAGAATCCATTACAAAAGCCCTTAGGTTCGATAAAAAGGTATTAATTGAGGAAGGTATTGATGGCAGGGAAATAGAGTGTGCAATTCTTGGGAATGATGATTTGATAGCTTCAAAACCAGGAGAGATTATTCCTAAACACTCTTTCTATTCTTATGAGGCAAAGTACATCGATTCTGAAGGTGCAAGACTTGAGATTCCCGCCAATATTCCTGATGATGTTGTTGAAAAAGTGCAGACTATGGCTAAAACTGCTTATAAAACCCTATCATGCTCTGGCATGGCAAGGGTGGATATGTTTTTAACTCCTTCAGGGAATCTTGTCCTTAATGAGATCAATACACTTCCTGGTTTTACGAAGATCAGTATGTATCCCAAGTTGATGGAAATATCAGGCGTTCCTTATCCTGAGCTAATTGAACGATTGGTGGGACTTGCTCTTGAGAGACACAATCAGCGTGAAACACATCTAAAAAATGTTCTCTCAGAATCAAATTACTAATTAAGAAATCCTTCTTTTTTCTTCATTGAATTATTTTTTGAAAATAATACTTTGAGAATGCAACCCTTTTTAGAACTCTTTGTCATTTCTGAAAGAGTGATGATGAATACAATTCTATAATAGATACTGAATAGCGTTTAACTTTTAGTATCATTTTTGGATATTTCACTTTATTATTAGTAAGGTATGACAATCGCCTACAATAAATCAGTTTACAAAATTGCAGAATTTTTATTTCTGCATTATCTATTAATCCCTGGTCTTTCTAAGCATTTATTATTTAAAGCAATTATGAATTATAGAATAATTATTTTATAACATTAAATCTTATGAACATGAAAAGAATTCTATTTTACCTATCGTTTCTGTCATTAATATTCATGAGTTCTTGTGAATTGTTTGAACAGGACCCCCCGAAAGATTTTGTTCCCAGTGAACCTGATCAAGCCGGGAATTTATTAATTATCAATAACTCGAATGAACATCTTGTTCTTTATAAAGACGAGTACATTGTGAAAAAAATACCAGCTTCAGCCACTGATTATCTTATCAATGTTCCAAATCCTTCTGAAGGTACAATTCAGCTTGATTTGTATTTGTGGGAAGATGTTAAGGATGATCCTAACAATCCCGATCCTGAATTGGTATATAAGAGATGGCTTGTACCGCTGGCAAACAGCGAGGCTATTGAAGATCGCGCCACATGGCATATTAGTGGAGCTTCTCAGTATACAAATGTTGCTACAGTAAATTTCAGGTATTATGGTGGAACAGACGAATTTGTTGATGTATACCTCGATGGCCGTACAGGTGCCAAAATTGCAAGTTTGAAAGCAGGTCAGGACAGGATAGTTGGTGTTGATTATGACAATTACACACTACATTATCTATATTGGTTCTCTGATCAGAATACCAGTGAATCATTTGAAGAGTTAGGTTGGATTGAAAATGAATTGGTAAATGACGAAGAAAAAGACATCTGGTTAATTCTGAATGAGAATCGCAAGGATGTAACAATCATAATTCCGCATCTTGGAGCAGCCCAAAGTAGTGGTACCAAATATGGAAGTCTCAGAATTACTAATACCTCAGGTGACCCTGTTCAGATTTTTGCAGGTGACAAACTGATTGAAAGTGTATGCTACCTGGAAGATGGAAGCACAGAAAATCTATCCACCATTGATAGAAGCGGTACTTATACTTTCATTATGCCAATCATCGAAGAAGAAGCAACTGAAGCTTCTTATATTCTAAGTGCGAAACACTTAACCAATGGCAGTATTATCGAAGAAACAACCATAACTGTTGTTGCTGACGAAACGGTTGATTGGTTAGTCGATGGAGTACCTGATAGTGTGACTCCTTCAGAGTAATTCACCAGAATATAATATTCCAGGACTGTAAAAGGTCCTGGAAATTTTACACCATTTGTGGATAATCTCCGTAGCTGCAATTAATTTGCAGTTGAAGAGACACAAAGGTGGAAAAAGAACAAAAAGAAAGAAACTTCTTAATTACAATTAATTATGAGAAACTTAAGACCATTCACTTTTATATTTTTAATTGTAGTTTCTCTGTTTGTCAGCCAATGTGAACTTGAACAATATGGGTGTACAGATCCTTCTGCATTGAATTATGATGTTAAAGCAGATATTGATGATAATTCCTGCAATTATTCGCCGGATTATCAAAGTGCAGATTGCATTTCCGATGTTGCAGGCAACCTGGTAATTAACAATCAAACCGGTCAAACTCTATTGTTATATAAAGATTATACTGGATATAACGGTGAGTATGCTTTTATTACATGCATACCAGCTTCATCCGAAGATTTTATAGTAGATATACCTAATGATGACCTCGCAGTTTGTCTTCTTCAGATTTGGAAGGCTGGAGATATTGGTGAAAATGAATATCCGGACCTGGCTTATGTATACAGACAATGGAGAGTTGCCTTATCAAATACTTCACTTGCTGAAGAAAGGGCCAATTGGTTGATTACAGAAGATGATAATTATGCCGGTTCAGGGACGCTTCTGTTAAGTTATCCGAATATTGATGAATTCGGGATGGAAGTACTCTACCAGGTAGATATTTTCCTGAATAATAAAAATGGCGCTAAACTTGCTTCACTGCAACCTGGGGTTGTAAATAAAAAAGTAAGTGTGGATTATGGTGTGCATTATCTCTACTACAATTATTGGTATTCTGATCCGAATTCGCAGTCAGGTGAAATTACTGATATAGGCTGGGATGAAACGAATGAGGTAGTTATTAATGAATACCATAAAGAAGCCGAAATTGATATACCGGTATTTTATAGTACCATTGGGAAAGTAAGTGAAGTGACTGTTATTAATGAGAGTAATTTCGCTGTCAATGTATATGCCAATGATAATCTGATAGAAGACATTGTTATTGTTGATGGATCAACTCATGATTTATCAACCATTCCGGCAAGGGAGCAATCAACTTTCATTATCCCTGTAGAGAACTACAACTTCAGAATTAGCAACCTCGGCGGAGATATAATATCTGAATTTATAGGAGTAAGCATTGTTCAGAATGAGGAGGTAACATTGCGTTCAGGAATTGCTCACAGAACGATAAGAATAAACAATAAAACGGATGAAACATTAGGCTTGTATAACGAACAGGAGGAATACCTTGGCTTATTAGTGGACCCGGGAAAAATTTCGACTGAATTCCAGGTGCCAGATGTATACGATTCATTGATTGTAATAAATTTTGCCAAGACAAAAACAAAGAAATTTAGATACAACGCGGCAGTTACCATTTATGATCTGGAAGATTATCTATACAACCGTATAGAATTTGGTTCGCTATGGCCAATGCTCGAAGGAGTTTACCAAAGTCCGGAAATTGCAGATGAGGAATCAACAAGCATGAATGCGACACTGATAAACAGCGAAACAGCAATTCTAAGTTTTGAATACAATGTTAGTTCTGAACCTACATACGATGTTTTTTCATTTTTGGTAGATGGAATAAAAGAGATTAGCAATGCAAGTGGAGAAACCGGATGGGTTAGCTATAGTATGACGCTGGATGCAGGAACACATACATTATTGTGGGTGTACGAGAAAGACAGATCACGTCCTGCAGGTAGGGATAATGTTCAGCTTAGACAGATTAACGTAGAATAACATCAGGCTTATGAAAAAAATTCTACTCTTGATATGCTTTGTAGTTTTTAGCATACCTTCTTTTGGACAAGGAAGTGGTTTAGGCTATAATTTTGATATTGGCTGGAGCAATTACTCGCAATCAACATCAGCATATAGTCAGTCTATCCGGACTTTTACCCACAATGGCTTTCTTCGGTTTCATAATGCAAAAGGGAATAATGCAACACAATTGAGCTTAGGCTATCGTATGGATACCATATATTTCCAAAATTTCTCTCAGTTCATGGGTTTGGATGGCAATACTTTAATGGAATACAATACCAATGCATTCTTAAGAAGAAACGCATGGAAGTTTGCGGTAATTAATCAATTTCAATTTGGAGGAAAACCAGGAGGAATTATATTTTCTCTAAACACCGGATTGTTTTATGAGCGCACCATAAGAGCTAGACGTTCCAGCTATTACGATGAAAAGAGATATGAGTTAGATGAGGAAATAAACAAAAATAATCTGGGAGTAGTTCTTGGTGGTGAAATGCGACTTTGGTGGTTCACAATTGGCTTTAAATATGAAAAACTATTTAGGGATGTTCTGAATCATGACTATATATTGAGTCAGGAACTGAATCTTGAAAATAGTACAGAATTAAGAGGATTAAAGCTAAACCCTGGAATGGCTTATATATATCTGGGGGTGAATCTTGATTTTTTTGATGATTAATTCCGGAATAACATATGGAAGTTACCTTTTATCTGGTTTTCAATTAGTTCCATACGCTGCTGCCAGATCGAAAGGTAACTTTTATATTTATGTAGATAAATCCAGTTGAAGGCATTAGTAATTTAAAATTTTTAATCCTTTATTTCTGAAGTTTAAGGGATAATGCAGTTTGCCTTTGCTTTTTTTAGTCTGGTCACAAGCTGATTGTAACTTTGTCCAAATACCAGAGTGTCATAAGGGGCAAGAGTATCGTATACGATATATTTATTGTCACACTCTGCAATACTTATAAGTTTGCAAATTCCTTTTTCTATATCAGTAGAATTTGAGATATCATTGAATCCCCCATACCAGACAAATGAAGAATAGGCATGATGTTGCATCGGAGAAAACATGCCGTTAAAAAGAGCTGAAGGATATTTTTCAATCTCCAGATGCTGAGGAAAATCAGCTTCCAGCGAATAATTGTACTTCCACTTTTCCTGAATATTTTTCTGGAAAGTAGAATCAAGATTTGTGCAAATAAACTCGCTTCCATAAATTCCCGATAAACTATCAGCGCAGAAAAATCTTATGGCGAGCAAATTTGACCATACACGCATGATAGTGTCAGGAATAGAAAGCTGTGTTTGCCCATTCTCAAGAATATCTTTTTCTATTTTAACTTCATTAAAATAGAAATCTGCATCGCCATGTATTTTCCCTAAGTTGATTCTGAAATCTGATGTCAGATACTTTTCTGAAACATAGATCTTTTTACGAAGGTATACCAGGCGTTTTTTCTGCGAATCAAATTTTTTAGAAAGATTAACAGGCAAAGTAGTTTCTTTCCATAGTGCGTCATCAAACCAAAGCCGTTTTATTCCTTTTTGTATTCCATTCTTACATGTGTCTTTCATATTCTTAATGCTTGAAAAAACACTGTCATTGATCTCAAGTAATTGATGGAGATCAGTATTGGTAATTTTTTCCAAAGTAGTATCCGTAACTGAAATTCCAGGCAACCAGGCTTCCAGTGTCGATCCTGGCCAGGTCAGATCAACAATACCTAAAGCGGCGTCCCTATCTGAATGTATTTTGCTGATTATTTGGATTATTTTGCAATTGCCGGCATTGTGTGGTATTTGATTTGCGGGAATCCACTCTCCATTCAGATGCTTATTTCCAGGTAACTTAATTGTTGAGGGTACTGGTTTAAACACTTTAATATCATTAAGAGGAAATTTTTCTAAATCAGCGCATAACTCATGACTTAATCCTGAAATTGGATCCAGGAATGCGTCACCAGCAATAACAAATACCTTACCTGCTAATACATCTTTAATTTCTATTGTAGTATCAGAACCTTCAATAAACAGTGAAAAGGGTTTACTAAGAATAATTTCGGGAAATTGAGTCTGCCACTTTCCAGATGAATCTGCTTTTACAAGTCGAATATAATCAGATATTCTCACAGCAAGTGTAGAACCCGGATCAGCATATCCACTAATACGGGTATCTGGAGATGTTTGAATTACCATGCCTGAAGAAAAAAGAGGTGATAAGCTTATTCTTTTAGCAGTAAGTTTT
The DNA here is from genome assembly GCA_964456285.1 of uncultured Bacteroidales bacterium. Taxonomy (GTDB): domain Bacteria; phylum Bacteroidota; class Bacteroidia; order Bacteroidales; family UBA10428; genus UBA10428. Next base: position 7,664 of record CAYWBC010000063.1, on the reverse strand, counting down.
CTTTTGTAACTGCATGAATTCAACAGGACCATGCATAGAATCCAGACGAAAATATCTTTTTTCATAAGATTTTATTCTATTCAAAAATTTTACTTAAGGCTATTTCTTAGTACAGGTAAAAATAAGAATTTTGATTTAAGGCTAGCTGTTCATTCCTGGAGGAAAAAAAAATTTTCCAAACACAGGGAATGAACCTATATTTGAAAAAAAAAGCAATGGAAGAGAGAATTAGAAGATTACTTGAACAAGAGGCAGGGGCTATAAATAATATTCCAGTTACTGATGTATATGAGAAAACCGTTGAATTGTTCCACGATTATATTCATAAGAGACATGGTAAATTGATTACCAGTGGAATGGGGAAGGCAGGGCAAATTGGACAAAACATAGCAACTACTTTTAGTTCTACAGGTACATCGGCAGTTTTTTTGCATCCCAGTGATGCTCAGCATGGAGATCTTGGTGTTATACAGAAGAATGATGTCATATTATTGATTTCTAATTCAGGGAAAACAAGAGAGATATTAGAATTATTTAATCTTAGTAAGAATTTATTTTCTGACATACCAGTAGTGGTTTTAACAGGAAGTGAGAATAGTCCGCTGGCCGAATTAGCTGATATTGTATTGCTTACAGGCAATCCTGATGAAGTTTGTCCTCTTGGACTTACTCCAACAACTTCAACAACAACAATGACGGTTATAGGAGATATTTTGGTAGTATTGATGATGGAGAAAATAAAATTTACCAATAAAGATTATGCAAAGAGACATCATGGCGGATACTTAGGCCATAAGTCAAGACAAACATAATTGCCGGAATTATTTTATTTATATGCAATTTTCTATTAATTTAGTAATAGCAGTGAATTTTCAACACACTAATTGTTAGGGATTATCATGAAAAATTAATTTGTTGTGAATGATTACAACACTTAATTGTTAAAAATCAGTCTATATAAACCAGTTAATGTGTACTTTTGTCATCGTTATAAATTATGAGAATAAATCGCGAAAATACTATAGGTCTTGTAATTGATATGCAGGAAAAGCTTGTGCCTACAATAGATAACAGTAAATTTTTGGTTTCACAAAGTCTTCGGTTGCTTAAAGGATTAAAATTGTTTGGAATACCTATTGTTGTTACCCAGCAGAATACTAAAGCTCTGGGCTCAACTATTCCTGAAATAAATAAGTCTATCGGAAATTTCTCATACATTGAAAAAATAACTTTTAGCTGTTATCGTGAACCGGCATTCATTAAGGTGTTAAACAGGATAGGTAAAAGAAATGTGATTATGTTAGGGGTTGAAGCCCACATTTGTATTTTGCAAACGGCACTTGATTTACTTTACAATAATTTTAATCCTGTGATTATCAATGATTGTATTGGTTCAGGTCAGAAACATGATAAAGAAGTTGCTGTTTGGCGCATGCGTGATGTTGGTTCAGTGATCACATCCAGTGAATCGATATTATTTGAGCTCTGCAGAGAGGCAGGCACACAGGAATTTAGTGACTTATTAAAATTGTTAAAAGAGAAGGATGATACGTAAAGTTTATGCAATTGGAGAAACAGTACTGGATATTTTATTCAAGGAAAATCAACCATTTACAGCTAAAGCAGGGGGAGCAGGTTTAAATACAGCAGTCACTTTAGGCCGATTAAATGTTCCTGTTCAATTTATTGGAGAATATGGTCTGGATGAGGTAGGCAATTTCATAGATCTTTTCCTGAAAAATAATAATGTTAATACTGATTATGTATATCGGTATTACGATGGTCAATCTGCATTAGCTCTCGCTTTTCTAAATGAGAACAATGATGCCAGCTATGATTTTTATAAGATTTATCCGGAAAAAAGATTAAATATCGATTTTCCTCATCTGAATCAGGATGATATTGTTCTTTTTGGTTCTTTTTATGCAATAAGTCCTGAGGTAAGGAAGAAATTAATGCATTTTATTAAGGAGGCAAATAAGAAAAAAGTGATTGTTATCTATGATCCGAATTTTCGAAAACAACACCTTCATGACCTTCCTAATTTAAAACCTATGATTTTGGAGAATATTTCATGTGCCACTATTGTTCGTGGTTCACACGAAGATTTTTCGTTTATTTATGGTTCAAGAAATGCCGATGAAACATATTCGCAATTTGGAGATAATCCACCCTGTTTAATCTATACTTCATCAACAAAAGGAGTTTTTCTTCGTACTCCAAAGTTGTCAGAAAAATTTTCTATAAAAACAATTGTTTCTAAAAGTACTATTGGAGCCGGCGATAATTTGAATGCTGGGATAGTTTATGCATTATTTAAAAACGACATCCGCTTCAAACAGGTTAACAATCTAAGCGTTGATGAATGGAGACAAATTATTGAAACAGCTGTTGAATTTGCATCTCATGTATGTGAAAATTACGATAATTATATCTCAGAGGAATTTGCAGAGAAATACAAAATATAGAATTAGATTTTCCTCAATTCTCAGTGTGTGCGATAAATTGGCTTAAAAATCCTGAGCCCTGATAAATTCAAATTTTCAGTATTTATTTCCCATTTTTTGTAGGAATTGTATGATTTTTACTCAAAACAATATTTAATTCTTATTTACTAAGTATGAAATTACAAGGAAAAATAGCCTTGGTAACCGGCTCCAGTAGGGGAGTAGGACAGCAAATTTCAATAGGTTTGGCAAGTCTGGGTGCTGATGTTATCGTTCATGGAACGCGTATTGAAAATACAAACCAAACCATTCAAATGCTGAAAAAGTACGATGTCAATGTTTATCAACTTGAAGGTGATCTTTCTAACAATGATCAAATTTCTAAATTGGTGAAACAAGTGAAGGATCAGATTGGAAGGGTGGATATTCTATACAACAATGCAGCTGTGATGTCGCCTTTTCAGGAAAATATATGGGAGCATACACCTGAGGCATGGGCAAAAACTTTCCAGGTAAATTTATTCGCAATGTATTTCATGTGTGCAGGTATTATTCCAGGTATGATTGAACAAGGATACGGACGAGTAATAAACCTTACTTCGGGAATTCAGAATCAACCTGAATTGGCTCCTTACAGTGCTTCTAAGGCTGCTGTTGATAAACTTACAAAGGATATTGCAGTGAAATTGGATAATACAGGAGTAAGAATTAACACTCTCGATCCGGGATGGCTTAAGACTGATATGGGAGGAGAGAATGCCTGGTATGAAGTTGAGGATGTACTGCCTGGGGCAATTGTTCCGGCGACAATAGAGGATGATGGTCCAAACGGACAGTTTTTTTCAGCAATAGAGCTGAAAGATTCTGAATTATAACTTTAAAGCAGGATACCTATATGAAATCATACTAAAGCATTTGAAGAAATGGAGACAGAATTCTATAACAAGCTTGAAGATAACAAAGTTAAGTGTTTGCTCTGCCCTCATGAATGCTTAATAAATCCAGGAAAATCAGGTATATGCAAAGTTCGTAAAAACATTAATGGTGTTCTGCATCTTGATGTATATGGATTTCTTGCAGCTACACATTTTGATCCTATTGAAAAGAAACCATTGTACCATTTTCATCCAGGTAAAGAAATATTTTCGCTTGGATCACTTGGCTGCAACTTCCATTGCAAATGTTGCCAAAACTATCATATTTCCCAGACTGGGAAGAATGATTTTCACCATCTGACTGAAACAAGCATCTCAGAAATAGTGAAAAAAGTGAACTCGAATCCTTTTAATATCGGAGTTGCATACACTTATAACGAGCCTATTGTCTGGTATGAATTCATGCTAGATATTGCAAAAGAAATTTCTCAACTTCAATATAAAAATGTTGTTGTATCAAATGGTTTTATAAATAGAGAGCCGCTTGCAAAACTCCTTGAATTTATTGATGCTTTCAACATTGACCTGAAAGGATTTAATAATGAAATTTACAGGTCTTTTGCGGGAGGAAAATTGGATAATGTACTTCAAACATTGCAATTGGTAAAAGAGAAAGACCGTCATCTGGAAATCACCTTTTTGGTGGTTACCGATGTAAACGATGATGTAAAGGATTTTCAGAAAATGGTAAAATGGATTGCACAAAATCTGGGATCCAATGTTCCTTTTCATATTTCAAGGTATTTTCCAAATTATAAACTCAATGCCCAAGCTACTTCTGCCGATTTGCTTAAAAATATGGCTGAAATTGCCCGCGAATCATTGAATTTTGTTTATTTAGGAAATATGCAGGGAAATAAATATCAGGATACAATCTGTCCTAACTGTAATTCAATAGCAATTCAACGCAATGGATACTCTACAATCCTTCGAAATCTTACCTCCGATGGTAAATGTTTAACTTGTGGGCAGGAAATTGCAATAGTATGATCTTCATCATATTTGTTGATAAAAATCAATATCTTATAAAACATATTTTATATCTTAACGTAATTATATAGACTATACCTATAAAAGCAGGTGAAATGGAAGCTTTAGATATCAGAGCGACTAATGATACACCGAAAGTATTATTGGATCCAGAAAATGATATTTTTGAGATATCCGGGCGTTCTCTTCCAGAGGATGTAGTTAGCTTTTATCAACCTGTGATTGACTGGCTGGAAGAATATAAGGAATTTGCTGGTGAATTCACAGAATTTGTGTTCAAATACATTTATTTCAATACAGCTACCTCAAAGCTGATCCAGGATATCTTATTTAAATTGGAAGAAATTCATGAAGCAGGTCACAAAGTTCAGGTTATATGGTTTTATGAGGAAGACGATGAAGATATTATGGATTTAGGCGAGGAGTTTAGTGAAAATGTAGATATACCTTTTGAACTTATATCTTTCTAAAAATATCTTGAAAGTAATTAAAAGGCATGTTTCCTAAGAGACATGCCTTTTGTTTTTTTATTTCATTGCTTCTTCCGATATAGCCATATCAGGAGTAAGAGGTTTGTCATTACCTCCACCTTTCCATTCATTTTCGTAACGTTCAAGCTTATCAGCAATGAAGTCCTTGAGTTTTTCATTTGCTTTTTCAATCTTGGCTTCGGGAGTTACAACCGGAGCCTTGGAAAGAATTAGCTCTTTGGCTCTCTCAAAATCTTCGCCATTTTTTTCTGTTATGGGGCTAAGTCCCACACGTGCTTTCCATGCCCCCATAATAACATTAACCAGAACGATGTAGGTTTTACCAGCTTCCAGGTCAGCAGAAACAAATTCCTTGTTCTCTGTTGATGCCCATAAAAGTTGTTTGCCCGGATCACACTCATACCTCAGATAATTTTTGCCCTTAAAAATTCCGATATACTTATCGTTATGGAAGTATTCAAACGATACTCCTCCACCAAATGCTGTTACACGTGTAAAATACACTACAGCTTTACCTTCAGCAGGCGGTGTAAATCCCTGAGCAAAGAGGGATGAATAGCCAGTTAAAACTGTCAGAGTCAGGATAAATAAAAGTTTGGTTCTCATTTTTAAAAAATTAAGATTAGTAAATAACTATTCGAATAGTATAGATATGATCTGTAATTCTATTCAGTTACAAGCAATATAATTTTCAATTGCTCGACTATAAAAGTAACAAACTTTTCAGAATTAAAGACGGATATTTTATTTGATATTATTTACTTAATAAGCATGGATTAATTGCCGGGCATCGAATCTTTATTTAATTTCGAATAATTATTCAAATACAAATAATATTTAGTTCATAAATCGAAATATCTGCAAACTAGTTTCCAATGCATGAACCTCAATAAGCAAAATTCCGGAAAAGGTCAGCTTATAACCTTATCAATTGAGAAAGTAAGCACCAGAGCTCTTCTATTGATCTTTCCTATACTGTTGGTGTATGCTCTGCCATTCTATCTTGTTTGGGGAAAGAACGTACTTGTAGCATTGCGTTTTCGCTCCATCTTATTTTTATTTCTTTTTATTGTTTTAGGAATAGTTGCTCATGAATTAATGCATGGGGTGGTTTGGGCTATATTTTCAAAGAGAGGTTTCCGATCCATACATTTTGGGATAAAATGGGAATATTTTACACCCTACTGTCATTGCAAAGAATCACTTAAAGTATGGCAATATGTACTTGGCGGACTGGCTCCATTATTTTTTATGGGTTTCTTGCCGGCCATTTATGCTATGTATGCCGGAAATGCTTTATGGATGTTTTATGCAATATTTTTTTCTGCTGCTGCTGGCGGAGATATACAAGCTGTTTGGATGCTCAGAAAGTTTAAGTCGAATCAAATAGTACAGGACCATCCTGAAGAACTTGGTTTTATTGTTCTTGATAAAGATATTGAAGATAATAATAAAGCCTAAAATTGTAATGATAGCCCAAAGGCGAAAAAACCTTTATAACCTATTCCACTTTCCATAAATACTGCCAGATTGCCTCCAAATCTTACACCTACTAGAGTAAAATTGAAATTCGGATATATGTTAGATTCAGAATTGGCACTCTCAACCCTCTGGTAATAGGAATTGTCTTCGTACATAAAAGTGGCGCCCAAACCTCCCCCAGAATACATCTGAAAATGTTCAAACCTTAGGTAATGAATGTTCCATTCGGCCGCTACTGTATAATAATCGCGAATACTCTCGCCATATATTTCACCACCATTAACAAGATCAGACCAGATCCGGTTGTACCCAAATGTTGTGCTAACTGACATAATTTTCATGAAAAAATATCGGTAAGTCCCATAAATACCTCCAGACCACTTGATATTATCTCTTTTAAGCTCGATACCTATAAAGTCCTCAGAGATAACACCTGAATAATCAAACAACTCAGGAGTTGTTGCCAGGCAATACTGAACTGATAAGTCATGATTTTTTGGATTATCATCGCATGATAAAGCATTGCTAAAGATAAAGATGCCAATGAATGTGATTAGTAAACTTGCTGGATATTGGTTCATTGTTATAGGTTTGGTAATGAGTATATACGTAAAAATTGAGCCATTTAAATGAATTTCTGAAAATTCATCCTGCAAAATCTGTTCACTTGTATCAAAAGACAACATAAATTAGAAAAGATTGCATGGCATATCCAATTTTCATAACCAAAACTATCTAGCTACTTTTTTCATTGAAATGCATTGCAGGTTTCAATTTATTTAATAAATTCACCAAACGGTTAAACCAAAAAGTTAAATCTAATGGTTAAAGATAAAAATACCGAGCGACGAATTTATGAAGCAGCCAGAAAGGTCTTTATCAGTAAGGGTCTGATAGGAGCCCGTATGCAGGAAATTGCTGATGAAGCCGGGATTAACAAAGCCTTGTTGCACTATTATTTTCGTAACAAAGAGAAACTCTTTGAGGGAATCTTTGATGAAGTTATTAAACGCATGTCTGAAGCATTGCAAGAGATACTGGGACTTGAAATGAATGTACTTGACAAATTGAAGGAGTTTGTAAATATTTATGTAGATGTACTTCTTGAAAATCGTTACTTACCATTATTTGTTCTGAACGAGATGAATCATAATCCGGATAGGTTCACGGGAATTCTTAAGGACCGGATAATTGTGCATTTGCAGAAATTCCTCATTCAAATACAGAAGGAAATTGAGGATGGTACAATCCGTGCTAACAATCCTGTCCATTTATTATTAAATGTGCTTGGGCTGATCATCTTTCCTTTTGCAGTTTAT
>CAYWBC010000062.1:0-23037 GCA_964456285.1 uncultured Bacteroidales bacterium | reverse complement strand
TATCACTTATCACTTGTCACTTGTGACTTATCACTTATCACTTAATACTTCCAACCCAAAATACGTATTATATTCAAGCTATTTGTCATTATTTTGTAGAGCAATTGCTAATTTTGGGATGAAGGAATCTGACAATTACAATTTGAACACAGATAGCAAATTACTGATCAATCGCCTGAAAAGAGGTGAGGAAGGAGCTTATGAGATGCTTTTCAGGGAGTACTATCAGCTTTTAACAGTATTTGCGAACAAATATGTGAAGGATATCGAAACTTCTAAAGAAATTGTACAGGATCTTTTTGTGCATCTTTATGAAAAAAGAAATCGACTTGATATCAACTCATCCTTAAAATCGTACTTGTTTCGTTCTACGCATAACAGAAGCATTAATTATATAAACGCACAAAAAATCAGAAACAATTATGCCGAGCAAATAAAAATCACTTCAAGTCCTGGAGAAAACAGTCTTGAGAATGAAGTAAACAAAGCAGAACTTGAACAAGCTCTATACAAAGCAATAGATGATTTGCCTCCAAAATGTCAGGCTATATTCAAAATGAACAGATTTGAAGGATTGTCTAACCATGAGATCGCTGAAAAACTAAGCCTCTCAAAAAGAACCATTGAAACCCAGATAAGCAAGGCTTTAAAAATTTTGAGGATTAAAATGAAGCCTTTTTTAGCAGCTGGAATATTAGTTTTTGTTTTTTTGCAGTACGTCTAACATATTATTTAATTGTCATAGAATCAGAGAAATGAAGAAAACGAAATTGGATATTAAAGCAGTAACACACTATCTGCTTAATAAACAAGTAAAAGAAGATAAACAGATGATGGATAGTAGAATACAAAACGATGAGGAAGGCCGTAAAGATTTTGAGGCATACTTACAGGTATGGGAAAAGTCGGCCGATGTGAAGGAATTTGAGAAAGTGAACATTGATGAAGATTGGAACAAAGTTCGTGCAAGAATGTCATTCTTACCAAGAAGCAGAAAGATTCCTTTGCTAAAATATGGAATGCGAATTGCCGCTATATTTATACTTGCAATAGGTCTAGCCTATTTTCTTCACCAGGTTTTGAATAAAGCTAAACTTTTTAGTCCTGAATACTATGAAATTGTTTCCATAGGTGAAATCCAGGAAGTAGAACTTCCGGATGGCAGCTTTGTGAGTTTAAATAAAAATGGGAAACTTTTCAGAAACAGTGAATTTGGTAAAACAAACCGGGATATAATTCTTGAAGGAGAAGCATTTTTTAACGTATCCAAAAACAAAGACCTGCCTTTTAAAATTCATACAATGAATTCAACAGTAGAGGTATTGGGTACCAGCTTTAATGTGAAATCAGATACTGATCTTATTATAGTTAGCGTTATTACAGGGAAAGTTGCCTTTTATCTGAACGAGAACAATGAAAACCGTCTGGAATTAAATCCTGACAATGCAGGTGAACTGAATACTATGACCCGGGAATTGGAACTTCAGGAATCCTTTGATCCAAATTCACTTGCATGGTATACAAAAGCATTTACATTCAGAAATTTACCAATAAACGATGTATGCAGAATCATTGCAGATTATTATAAGCTTGAGCTTTCACCAATTCCTGAAGGAGTGCAAATGAATGAATCTATCACACTTACATGCAGTACTCAATCCATTCATGAAGTAGTAAGCAATATTAATGATCTTCTTACTGAAGATATAATTCTAAGACCTACAAAAAATAAATTGTATATCATAAAACAGTGAGATTAAAAAACATATATATTTTTTTTTGTCTATTTCTCCTTTTTGCAAAAAATTATGTATCGGGGCAGGATATATTGAATACATATATCCCCCTTCCTCCCCAGGAACTTACAGTAGAACAATACCTTTACCATATCGAGAATATAACTGGTTATCACCTGGCATATAGCTCAGCCATTGTTGATAATAAAAGAATTGCTCTGTATCCTGATAATCTGCAGTTGAAGGACCTTCTTGATACCCTCTTTACATCCCAAAATATTCATTACATTTTCAGAGATAAACTTTTAATTCTTTCACCTCAATCTGATGCCTTAGTCAAAAGCAATTTAATTAAAATTACAGGTACTGTAAAAAATAAGAAAACCAGTAAGGGAGTTCCTTTTGCAACAGTGCACGTACCAGGTTCCAGTATAGGCACCATCTCAAATTACGAAGGAGCCTTTGAATTGAATCTTCCCGCCGATTCCATAATTGATACTTTAATGGTTTCATGCATTGGGTATAGTTCTGATATCATCTTATCGCAGGATTTTTTAATGGGACCTGTTGAAGTAACGCTTCTGCCAACAAAGTTTCAAATTGAGGAATTAATTGTAAGACCTGAAAAACCAATGGACCTAATACTGGCCGCTTTAAAAAGGAAACAGGAGAATTATAGCGAAAAACCTGTTTTACTTACAGCTTTTTTTCGTGAATCTTCAAAACAAAATGACAATTACATTTCCATTTCAGAAGCTGTTATAGACATATACAAAACTTCTTACTCTTCAGAGCAATCAGACTTAATAAAACTTAAAAAAGGCAGGCGTGGAAAGAATACTGAAAACTCAGAATTAATAAATCTGATAGTAGAAGGAGGGCTATACAATAACCTGCAGTTAGATATTATGAAATATAATGTCACGTTCCTTGATCCGGAATTTTTTAACAATTATGAATATTCATTCCTAAAACAGATCACATACAACGAACGTCAGACTTATATCATTGGCTTCAAATTCAAGAATAATTTGGCAATTCCCGGATACAACGGGAAAATTTATCTCGATGCCAAATCCTTAGGACTTGTGCGTGCTGAATTTGATATAAGCGAGGAAGGGCTTCAATATGCCAGTTCATTAATGGTTAAAAAAATACCTTCTCAATATAGAATACTTCTGAAACAAGGCAAGTATGTGGTTGAGTACCGATACTATAAAGGCAAATGGAACCTTAACCATGCACGCAGTGAAATTGCTTTTAAAGTGAGGAAAAAGAGAGGCAAAGAAAATAAGGGATATGCCTGCCAGTTTCAATCAGCCTCGGAATTTGTAATTACCGGAAGAACAACCGAAGAATTTGACAGAATAAAATACCGTGAAGCATCCAAACCTTCAGATATCTTATTTGAACAAATAACGAATACTGATCCGGAATTCTGGGGGCATGAAACAACTATTCTACCCGAAGAGCCTCTTATTGAAACCATCAAAAAACTTAAACTTCAGAAAGAAGGTGATGATGCTAAACTTGTAAAGACAGCTCCCTGATTGTATCCCACTTTCTCATCTAAATATTCTCTTTTATTATTTATTATGCTTGTTTTGGATAAAAACATGACAAAAGTCCGTATCCAAAAAGAAGAAGAAAAAACTAGAAATGATACATTTGCATTGGATTAAAATTATTATCATGAAAACGAAAAATATAATTATTGTAAGCTTTGCTTTCATTTTAGCAATATCATGTTCTACTATGAATAAAAAAAATAAAAAACAATCAGAGGATTTTAATTACGTCCTGGAACAATTTGCAGATCTGAGAATCTTAAGGTACCAGGTTCCCGGCTTTGATGATTTAAGCCTGAAGCAAAAAAAATTACTCTATTACCTTGGTCAGGCAGCTATTAGCGGAAGAGATATCTTGTGGGATCAGAATGGAAAATACAACCTGGCAATTCGTCAGACACTTGAAAATATTTACGAAACTTATGCAGGTGATCGGGAAACAGAAGAGTTCAACAATTTCCTTGTTTATTTAAAACGGGTTTGGTTTTCAAATGGCATCTACCACCATTACTCTACGGACAAAATCTTACCCGATTTTTCAAAAGAATATTTTAGTGAACTTGTATCGAACTCAAGGGAAGAGGGATTTCCAAAAACTGAGGAATATTCGATTCAAGAGATGACCAACCTTTTGATCCCGGTAATTTTTGATAAGGATGTTCTCGGCAAACAGGTGAATCAGAATCCTGATAAAGACCTTGTAGCCGCTTCAGCAATCAATTTCTATCAGGGTGTTAATGAAGCAGACGTTAATGCCTATTATAATTCGATAAAGGATGCGGATGATACAACACCCGTTTCATACGGTTTAAATTCAAGAGTAATATCAGATGACGGAGTAGTAAAAGAAATTACCTGGAAATCAGGAAGCCTTTATGGAAACGCCATTGATCAAATCATTTACTGGCTTGAGAAAGCAGCAACAGTTGCAGATTCGCCCTCTCAGCTTGCCGGAATAAAAAAATTAATTGAATATTACAAAACAGGTGATTTAAATACCTGGGATGAATACAATATAATTTGGGTTAAGGATAGTTCCCGTGTTGATTTTGTTAATGGCTTCATTGAAGTATATGCTGATCCTTTGGGAATGAAGGGAACCTGGGAGTCTGTCATTAATTTCAAGGACATTGAATCTACAAAAAGAACTGAAATCATTGCAGCAAACGCTCAATGGTTTGAAGATAATTCTCCGGTAGATGAACGATTCAAAAAAGATGAAGTAAAAGGTGTTTCAGCAAAAGTAATCACCGTATCAATGCTTGGCGGCGCATGTTATCCAAATACTCCTATAGGAATTAATCTGCCCAATGCTGATTGGATCAGGAAAGAATATGGATCAAAATCAGTTACCATGGAAAATATTACAGATGCCTATAACAAAGCCAATCTGGGTAGCGGATTTCTTGAAGAGTTTTCTTTCGATTCCTTAGAAATTGAGCTGGTTAAGAAATACGGACCTTTAACAGGTAATTTACATACTGATTTGCATGAATGTCTTGGTCACGGTTCTGGTCAGTTATTGGAAGGTGTTAGTTCAGAGGCCTTGAAAAATTATCAGTCACCACTGGAGGAAGCACGTGCCGACTTGTTTGCTCTCTATTTTGCCATGGATCCTAAAATGATTGAGCTTGGTTTGCTGCCGGATGAAGAGGCCGGAAAAGCATTATACATCGGCTATATGCGAAATGGATTAATGACCCAGCTTAATCGTATTGAACCCGGTAATGATATTGAACAGGCACACATGCGAAACCGACAGTTGATTGCCAAATGGTGTTATGAAAAGGGACTTGAGAACAATGTAATTGAGAAAATAACAAGAGATGAAAAAACTTACTATAAGATCAATGATTTCCAAAAATTACGTTCCTTAATTGGAGAGTTACTGGCAGAAGTTCAACGCATTAAATCAGAAGGAGATTATGAATCAGGCAAAGCTCTTGTTGAAAAATATGGGGTGAAGGTTGATCGTAAGTTACACCAGGAAGTACTCGAAAGGTTTGATAAATTAGACATTGCATCATACAGTGGATTTGTAAACCCGGAGTATGAAATCATTGAAAAGGATGGAGATATTGTTGATGTTAAAGTCAATTACATAAACGATTATTCTGAGCAGATGCTGAAATACAGCAAAGAGTATTCTTTTCTTCCTGTAATGAATTGATGATCTTTTCTAAAGTATTTATTGTTAAACAAATTGCTTGGCCTGTATCAAATAATTAATACAGGCCAAGTTTTTTATTTTATATTTTCTGCCTTTCCTTCTGTTTTAAAACTAATACTGTTACTGCCATACCTAAATACAAGAATAATGGCTGCGATACCACCAAACAGAATATAGATAAGATTGGTGCTAGTGTGAGCAATCAAAGCAAAAATCAAACCTGTTTTTTCTTCAATACCATACAAAAGCAGTGTCTGAACAACCATATAATGCCAGGGACCGATACCCCCCTGAATTGGAGCAAGCATGGCCAGACCTCCCATCAGAAATATAACCATTCCGGCCCTTAATGTCATGTGACTTGTAGGTTCATAAGCAAGAAATACAACATAAAGCATCAGAAGCCACATCAGAAAAATAAATAGCGTATGAGCTAAGAATAACCATTTTCCCTTCATTGATGCAATAGACTGAACGCCCGCTACAAACTGATCCTTCAGTTCAACAATTCTTCCTTTCCTGCTTGATCTCTTAAGTCTGTTCTTTAAAAGTTTGTATCCTACTATTCCAAAAACAATCAGCAAACAAAATATTAGAATGTATTTTGCTGTTAACAGATTTTGCAGATTTTCAGTGATTTTCGGATTTTCTTCAAAAAACTTCATGATTATTGGAATATTGCTTGCAAAGATTATTATTGCCAGGAAAAACAGCATAATCGTATCAGCAAGCCTCTCCATAAAAACAGTCCCAACCAATTTAGTAAAAGGTATTTTATCTGTTTTGGCCAGCACCCCACAGCGTGCTACCTCTCCTGCCCTTGGTACAATCAAATTGGCAAAATATAGTATCATAACAGATAAAAATGTATTTGATAAGCGGGGATTATAACCAAGTGGTTTCATCAGCATTTTCCATCGGAGCGCTCTTGAAAGCTGAGCCAACAACCCAAAAACAATTGACATGAAGATCCAGAAGTAATTCAAACCTTTTAAGGCCCCGACTATTTCACTCCATTCTATTTTTCTATATAAAAACCAAAATATGACTACTCCAACCGAAAATAGTAATAGATACTTAAGGGTGTTGAAAAGGATCTTCTTCATTTGTAGTAATTGATTGCAATGTGAATTATATTTCACAAATCTATGCAAATCTTGATACTTTCGGACTAAATAGACCATGGCTTATTCACATAAAGTATTAATTTAGAAATATGAAGTTTACCAAATACTGCAATTATTTTCTCACCTTATGTCTGACTTTAACTTTTCTGAATCAGCAAGGGTATTCGCAATCTATTGCAGAAAAGGACAAAAGTCTTTCAAGCAAAATCATGAACAGGGAAATGAGCTATTCCATGCTTCTTCCGGAAGATTATTATTCATCAGCTGATTCATTCCCTGTAATATATTTATTGCATGGTTTTGGCGGAAATCAGAATAGCTGGCTTGAGCGTTGCAGAATCAATGAACTGGTTGACAGTCTGAAATTAAATATGAATTTAAGTGATTTCATTTTTGTGATGCCGGATGCCGATAAGAGTTACTTTATTAATAACTATGATAGCAGTTATATGTTTAGTGACTACCTTTCCTTTGAACTTGTTCCGGCGATAGATTCACTCTACCGTACAAAACCAGTGTGTAATTCACGTGCAATTATGGGCTTATCCATGGGCGGATTTGGGGCAATAATTAATGGGATAAAACACCAAAAGCAGTTTGGATCGGTTGTAGCATTAAGTGCAGCAATACGCACGGAAGCGATATTTAGAAATTTACAACAAGATCGTTACGAAAAATATTTTAGCAATGTATTTGGTCCGGCATTATCTGACTCAGCTCGTATAACAAATCATTGGAAAAAAAATTCTCCCTATGCACTCATGGATACAAGTCTGGTAAAAAGTCTACGAGAAATCAACTGGTATATAGATTGCGGTATGTCTGATTTTCTGTTGCCGGCAAATGAAGCATTTCATCAACTCCTTCTAAAAAACAATATTCCTCACGAGTATCATGTACGGCCAGGTAAGCACAATTGGGCATATTGGTACAAATCTACCGTTCATGGATTGTTATATTTGAATGAAAAATTTAGTGATTAACTTACAAAGTTTTATATTTATAGCCTAAACGTAATTGCAAAAACTTATGAAATATAAATTAATTGGTCTGTATGAACTGATAACAGGAGTCTTTGGAGTATTGCTCTTAGTATTTTCTATTGGCAAAGTCTTTGATGACAAAAGTGCTATTCCTGCTCTAATTTTGGGCCTCATCTTATATGCCGGAACTGCATATGCCGGCTACGCTTTACTTAACAACTTAAGAAATGGAATAAAGTATTCCATTATTTCACAGGTCTTACAATCAGTAAGTTTTGTTGGAAGAGGAGCGCATTATCTGTTTACAGCCTCTGCTTTTCTATCATTAGAATACAAGCAAGATCTTCAACTTGATTTTCAGATTGCTCCTATTGCATATGATATTTCAAAGGTATCTGATTTTATTCCTTTCGAATTGATAATATATATTGTTCCTGTTGTGTTGGCTGTATTATTGATTATTAAGGATTAAGCTGGTTACTGGTTGCTTGATACTGGTTGCTGGGGGAGGAATAAAGATTACCAACACTGAACAAATATCAAATTCTAATATCATCATTCGTTAATCCTTGTTCGATATTCATTTTTTTAAGTTTGGCTTGTTGGCAGTTTGTTCGTGTCAATTCAATTGCTCATGAAAGCATTTCTCAAACCGTCATTCCTGCGAAAGCAGGAATCTGCTTCACCCAACCTCTTTGCCAAATACAAACCCGCTTTTGCAAGAACAATATCAATTCAAATTGCCTGTAAGGTCTGTCCACTCAGGATTTCTTTCATATATCAGTTTTTCTTTCCAATCTCTTTTCCACTTTTTTATACGCTTTTCTCTCAAAATGGCTTCCCTGATGAAGGTAAATTGTTCAAAGTAAACCAGCTTAGAAACATTGTAACTTGCTGTGAATCCTTTGTTAATTTGGTTTTATGTTCTAACACTCTTCTTTTCAGATTGTTTGTTACACCAATATAAAGTACTGTATTGTTTTTGTTTGTAAGGATGTATACATAGTAGTTGTGTCTTTTCATCTGGCTTCAATGTTTGTATTAAGGGATGCCTGCTTTTGCAGGCATGACCTGGTTTTTTAAATTTCCTTGAGTATAACTCTAGAAGTAGCTCTTCAATGAATGGTTGGTTTGCGCAGTTATGGTTTCCTCCCAATCTACTATTTGAAATGTAAGATAGTATAAAACTTCCTGATTCGCAGCCTTTTTGCAAACACATACAGGATTTCTGCAAACATATCCATTCTGGATCAAAACATATCATTCCTGGATAAAACATATCCATTCCGGATAGTGACATATGCTTTCCAATCATACTTAACGTGCACTTTATATGATACTGAGCTTTTTATTTGTTATACAAGGAGTCGTTAGGCGATGCTTTGGTTATAAGGTAAGTAGTGCCAATTAGGGGAGTTTGTATATTGAAGTGTAACTAATTTTATGCAGCTTACTTAAAAATGCTTTCATTAATTTTAAGCAATATATAGCACAATAAATGCGGGTTCATAGAAATTATTGATATATTTAAATGAAAATATTACGGCTACAAACATATTTCAGAAGGAAGATTAAATAAATCTGTTGATGCCTAAACTTTCAGAACAATGAGAAAAGCTTTTACTTATTTAGTTGTGCTAGCACTTTGTTTGTATTTCAACAATCTTTCCGCCCAAATCAGCCAGGGAGGAATACCGCCCAGTTTTAAGGCAATGAATAAATCAATATTGAAAGCTTTGGAACCTGTTAAAATGCCATATGTTAATGTCCAGGCCCTAAGAACTGAGGACGTCTACAACGATCAGATCAAAGATCAACCCTGGAGATTTGGTGAAGATCTGTTTGTTAATTACAATCCTGAAAACTCAGGAGTGTGGGATTTTTTAGAGGATGGAAGCCGCATTTGGAGATTAAAAATCAGTAGCAAGGGTGCCCTTTCCATAAACCTGACCTTCAACAAATACAAATTGCCAAAAGGAGCCCAACTCTTTATTTATAGTGCAGATAAGACGAAAATAATCGGAGCTTTTACTGATTATAACAACCAGGAAGACGGCTATTTTGCTACAACACTTATCAAAGGAGAATCTGTTGTTATCGAGTATTACGAACCCAGGAATGTTGAATTTCCGGGAGAATTAAATCTCTGGAGGATTACTCATGGATACCGTGGATTCCAAGAGTTTGAGAAAGCCTTTGGAAGTTCAGGCAGTTGCAATGTGAATGCCGCATGCCCGCAAGGTGATCCATACAGGGATCAGATAAGGTCTGTAGCACATATTATTTTAGGTGGAAGCTTATGTACCGGGGCATTAATAAACAATACAAACAACAATGAAACTCCTCTGTTTTTAAGCGCTAATCATTGCTATTCAAATCCAGGTACAGTAGTATTCTGGTTTAACTGGCAAAGTGAAACCTGCAGTAATCCCGGTAGTTCACCTGCTTACAACTCTATGTCAGGGGCAACAGACAAAGCAAAACTTGAAGCTTCGGATTTCTGGTTAATGGAATTGAATCAAACTCCACCAGAGGAATACAATGTTTATTATAGTGGTTGGAACAGAACTACAGCCTCAAGTATTTCCGGAACTGTTTTCTGTGCTCATCATCCTGGCGGTGATATTAAAAAAATTAGCTGGTCAACTAGTGGTGTAAGTGCAAGCGCTTCGGGTGGTAGCCCCGGTTCTGGAACTGACCATTGGCGAGTTGCGTCATGGAGTGACGGGACTACTACTGAAGGTGGATCTTCAGGATCTCCTCTATTTGATCCTAATGGAAGAATTATTGGTCAACTGCACGGAGGATTAGCAGCTTGTGATAGTCTATATCCCGACTGGTATGGAAATTTAGGATACTCCTGGACGGGAGGAGGCACAAATTCCACACGATTAAGCAACTGGCTTGATCCGGCCGGAACAGGAGCAATAACTATGGATGGGCATGATCCTGGCTTAGGGAAATTTGCAATTGATGGAGGAATTAGCGATATTTCAGAACCTGTGATTTCCTATACTGATACGGTAGAGATCATACCCACAATACGCATCCGTAATTATGGTACTGATATTTTATCTGTTGCTGACGTTAGCTATATTTTCGATATTGAAGATACTTTGCATTTTAGCTGGACCGGAGATCTTGCCATGGGTGATCAAGAGAATGTAATTTTCTCTGCCATCAAACCTGAATTTGGTGAACATAGTATTGAGGCCAGAATATCAGTAATTGACGATGAATATTCAAGAAATGACAGCCTTGTAAAATATTTCGAAATATTCAATTGCAATGAAATTGAATTGCCTATTGAAGAAGGATTCAATCAGGCAGAAGTCCCGGGATGCTGGAATATAGAATACCTGTCCGGAGATATTCCTAATATTACTTTCGTTCCGAATGGAACCTACCCTCCAAGCTCACCAAGTGAAGGAACACATTTGGTTCAATTCAATTCCTACGACTGTGAAGAAGGATCAGAAATGAGACTTTCTTCACCAAGATTTTCAACAGATAGTATGGCTGATCTTTCAATTGCATTCGACTGGTATCATGACAATGATTATCCAAGCAGATTAGATAGAATGTATCTTCAATACTCATTAGATAGTTTGAACTGGAATCCGGTTGATTCCTTCATGAGAGCAAATGCTTCATTAAGTGGTTGGAATACCAAGAATATACCCATGACCGGGGAAATGATGAATCAGGATACTATATATGTTGGTTTTCTTTTCCACTCAGAATACGGCAATAATTGTTACCTTGATAATTTAACTATCAATGGGATTGATACTACAGTTCCATACATTAATTTTTACGCAAATCCCTTAGTCACCGATATGGATAGCATTGTAACTTTTAGCGATTCATCAAAATACGGATCATTTTCGAGTTGGGAATGGGATTTCGGAGAAGGCGCTGTGCCTGAAACTGCCACCGGGCAAGGGCCACATGAGGTATATTATACTCTGTCAGGTTATAAAACCATTACATTATTGGTAGATGGAGTTTACTCAAAAGCCAAAGAAAACCTTGTAAGAATTAAATCTAACTTAGTCTCACCTCAATTTTTATCAGCCAAAATAATAGGGGGTAAAGATGTTCAGCTTGGTTGGGATCATGATACTTTGTTTATAGATGGTTTTGAATCAGGAGATTTTTCTTTATGGAATGAGGTAATCCAGGGCCCGGGAACAACTGATCCGGTTGGAGGAAAAGCATATTGGCATGTGCAGGGTGATTCTATTCAGTATATTTATGAGGGTAACTATGGGGCTCTTGTTGTTTGGGGATATGATATCGATACATGGATAGTTACTCCACGAATTTCAATTTCAGAAAGAACAATCGTCTCTTTTATCTGGACCAGTAGTTATGAATGGCACGTCAATCCAAATGATAATGGGGACCTATTCGTTGTAAGCTCTTCAGACAATGGTAATACTTGGGATGAACCTATATGGACCTTTGGAGACATAGGGGAATGGGATAGCTGGACATGGTATGAAACTGTTATTGATCTTTCTGAAATTAATGATGATTCTATCAATATTGCTTTCAACGTACTTGCTGATGATAATGCTGACATAGCTCTTGATAATGTATTTATTGGTGATGAATACAATAAGAACATTAATTTTGGCACACATACTGTTTCAAATTCTTCAGTTTCCGGGGAGAAAAGCAAAAGTCTCACTAGACTAGATGAAACAAGAAAAATTACAGAGAATTCAGATAAAGCTACCCTTATAAATTATTCAGTATACCGCGACAATACCAAGATAGGAGAAACTGCTGTAAATACCTATACGGATTTAAGCGTTCCTGTCGGCTCTCATACTTATTATGTAGTAGCCAATTACAATGATCCACCGGGTGTATCAGAACCTTCAAATGAAGTTCAGATAACTATTACAGATATTAAACCTGTTATTAAAGGCAATAACATCATACTGTATCCAAATCCTTCAACAGGAATTTTCAATGTAGTTCTTGAGAGAGATTTTAAGGTTTCTGTAATGAATATTCAGGGTGTTGTAATTGAGAAACTTGATGTGAATAATCAAACGAAATCTATTGATTTATCGAAGCACCCACAGGGTCTTTATATTCTCCATTTTGAAGATAAAGAAAGCATTTATACTAAGAAGGTGATTGTGAAATAGATGGTGGATAAAAATTGTAGTTAGTAGTTAGTAGTCAGTAGTTAGTAGTTAGTAGCTGGAAGATAAAAGTATGAGATAATAAAATAATCAGTTCTCGAAAGACATAAGTTTGAATAAAGTCAATTTCAGATTTCAGTTTTTTGACTTGTAACTTGTGACTTGTAACTTGTAACTTGTAACTTGTAACTTGTAACTTGTGACTTATGACTTGTGACTTATGACTTGTGACTTATGACTTGGGACTTGTGACTTGTGACTTGTAACTTGTAACTTGTAACTTGTAACTTGTGACTTGTGACTTATGACTTACGACTTATGACTTACGACTTACGACTTCTCACAAAATTTCTTTACATTTTCAACAATCTTCTCCACAAGCATTTTTCGTGATTCATTGCTGGTCCAGGCAATGTGAGGAGTAATGAATAGTTTTTCCTTATTGGTGACTTTCAACAAAGGATTGTCTGCCAAAACCGGCTCATGAGTAAGCACATCTACTCCTGCCCCGGCAATCCATTCTTTATCTATAGCTTCAGCAAGGGCATTTTCATTTACTATTCCTCCACGGGCCATGTTTAACAGGTATGCTGATGATTTCATCTTTTTAAGTTCCGGAGTATCAATTAAGTTACGGGTATGTTCAGTCAATGGACAATGAATGGAAATCACATCAGATGTGTGAAGCAATGTTTCAAGATCAAGGTGTTTATAAGTAGTGACCTTGTTTTTTCCTGAAGTTGAATGATATACCAGCTCAACACCAAAGACAGATGCTATTTCCGCAACCCGCTTACCAATAGTTCCCATTCCTATAATCCCAAATCTTTTATTCTTCAGCTCCCAAAAGCTTCTTCCCTGATGAGTAAAAATTGGGCTCGATACATATTTTCCAGACTTAACATAATGATCATAATAACTGCTCTTATGAAGCAAATAAAACAACATAGCAAAAACAGACTGAGCAACAGATTCTGTAGAATAACCAGCTACATTCTTTACTTTAATTCCCTTTTTTTTAGCATAATCAAGATCTACATTGTTCATGCCTGTTGCTGCAATACAAATCAGTTTCAGATCGGGGCAGGCGTCCATAACATCTTTATCGATAACAACCTTATTGGTGATGGCTACGTTGATGCCCTGTAGGTTTTCAATCTGCTTACCGGGAGGCGTAATTTCATAAGCCTTATACTCTCCCAATCCCTGCAAATCAGTTAAATTTTCAACCTCACCCAGGGTAGAAGCATCAAGAAATGCTATTTTCAATTGCCGGAAATTCATCTATTATTTACTCTTTGGGGATTTAGAATAATTCTAGAACCATTAAATTTAATAAGAAACCGCTAAGATCGCGAAGTTTCTCGCCAGGTTCATAAAGTAATATCTTTCTTTGGCCATTTCAGACTTAAGTCAATTCCTTTGCGTTCTTAGCGTTTGCATAGCGAACTTTGCGGTTAACATATAAGAATTCTCTTCAATCAAAGATTAAAGATCAATCTCTACCTGGTTTTTCAACAGATCATCCAAGGTTTCCCTCTGGCGAATCAGATAATCTTTCTTTTCATGAATCAGCACTTCGGCAGGACGGTATCGCGAATTGTAATTTGAAGCCATTGCAAAACAATAGGCTCCTGCATTTTGGAATGCAAGAACATCACCTTCCGATACCTCATTTATTTTCCTGTTCCATCCAAATGTGTCAGTTTCACATATATAACCAACAACTGTATAAATTCTTGTATTTGCATCAGGTTTAGAAACGTTTATGATGTGATGGTATGCATCATAAAACATGGGTCGGATAAGATGATTCAAACCCGTATCCAAACCTGCAAAAACAGTAGCTGTAGTTTGTTTCACAACATTTACTTTTGCAAAGAAATAACCACTTTCGCTTACCAGAAATTTTCCCGGTTCAAACATCAGTATTAAAGATTTGCCATAGTCTTTGCAAAACTCATTAAACTTCTTAGTCAGCTTTTTGCCAAGGGCTTCAATATCTGTTTGAATATCATCAGGTTTATAGGGTACCTTAAATCCACTGCCGAAATCGAGATACTCCAGATCGGGAAAGTTTTTGGCGGCATCGAGCAATATCTCTGACCCTCTCAGAAATACATCTACATCAAGAATATCTGAGCCTGTATGCATGTGCACGCCTTCAACAATCATTTCATTTGCCTTTATCACACGCAACAAATGAGGCATCTGGTAGATTGAAATACCGAACTTCGAATCGATATGACCGGTTGATATTTTTTCATTTCCACCTCCCATAATGTGGGGGTTGATTCTAATACAAACAGGTATACTGCTGCTATATTTATGCCCGAACTGTTCTAATATAGAAAGATTATCAATGTTTATCCGAACACCAAATTCAACTGCTTTATTGATTTCATTAATTGATACACAGTTGGGTGTGTAAATAATGTCCCTGGGCTTAAAACCTACCTTAAGTGCAAGCTGTATCTCCTGAATTGATACTGCATCTATTCCAGCTCCCAGACCTTTAAAAAGCTTAAGAACATTTATATTGGTTAGCGCTTTACATGCAAAATTTATTTTTAGCTTAACCCCTTTGAATGCATTAGTAAATTTCTCATACTGAGCCTTCATGCGGGAAGTTTCATAAACGTATAGAGGAGAATCATACTTTTCTACAAGTGAAAGAACATCCACTCCATCAATCTGATATTTATTATTAACAAGCTCCATTTTATATTTATTTGTTGCTTTTCTGATTCAAAGATAAGAGAAAATAAAAAGTCCTCAATCAGAGAACTATTTAAACCGATTGAGGATCTTTCATTTATTCATTTCTAATTATCTGCGCTTTATAGACTTTTGTCCCTGTTGTTTGGCCATCAATTCCATTCGTTTCTGAAAATTCGACTTTTTCTTCGGTTTGGCCTTTTTTGATTCAAGCTTCCGTAAAAGTTCATCTTCGTCTATAAATTGCTTGAACAACAAGTTTTGGGCAAATGTGATAATGTTGGCAAGAAAATAATAGTATGTAAGACCCGCAGAAAATTTATTTAAAATAAACATGAACATTACCGGCATAACATACATCATTGATTTCATGCCAGGCATTTGCTGGTTTGATGCAGCTGTTTGATTGTTGAACTTCATTGAAAGGATTGTAGATACAGTCATTAAAAGAGTGAACAAACTCAGGTGATTACCGAAAGTATTGCTTATAATTGGAATAACTGCATCCCATTCAAGCACTGAATCGTAGGTTGAAAGATCGTGCGCCCAAAGGAAACCTTGCTGACGAAGTTCTATTGAAGTTGGGAAAAAGCGAAACATAGCAAATAAAATAGGCATCTGAAGCACCATTGGAAGACAACCTCCAAGAGGACTCACACCTACCTTTTTGTACAATGCCATTGTAGCCTGCTGCCTCTCCATTGCTTTTTCTTTTGGTATCTTCTTATTTATTTCATCAATCTGCGGTTTCAATACCTTCATCTTGGCAGTAGACATGTAGGATTTAAATGTAAGCGGCAGCAAAAAGATTTTAATAATTAATGTCATAATAAGAATTATGATACCGTAATTGCTAATGCCTTTGTTAAGCCAATCAAACAGGTTGATAATAACAATTTGATTGATCCACTTAATAATATTTTTTCCAACAGTAACAAGGTCCTGAAGCTGTTTGTCGCCATACTGGCTCTTCAGTAATTTGTATTTAACCGGCCCGAAATAAAAGTGCAGAGGAATGATCTTATCTGCACCATTTTCAAATGGTAATCCAATGGTAGATTCAAACTTCTTAAGGTATTTGCTGCCCTCAGGCATCATTTTACTTTCCATATTACCATCTGAAAATGCAATATCTGCCATCATTACAGAAGCAAAAAACTGATCTTTGTATGCTACCCATTCAAGACGTGTTTTATAATCCTCACTTTGGATATCCTTTTTTGATCGTGCATTGAAGTAGTTAACATCATCCTCGTAAGGTTTATAATACAAGGTAGTATACATCAATTCATTGGATCTTCCTTTTTCCTGCTGAGGAGAACAGATCATCCAATCCAGATCAACAATGTTGGTGCGCGAAGTTGTAAATTGACTTAATTCATGCAATTCCATGTTCATATCAACCTGGTATTTATCAGGAGAAAGTGTATACTTATATTCAATGTATTCATCCTCGCCAGCCATGTAACGGAATGCAATACTCTCTGCATTTTCCCTGACTACTATTGAATCATTTTCTGATAAAGACCTAAAAATCAAATCATTGGTATTAACCGGTCTGTTATTGGCAAAAAAGTTAATTCCAAACTTACTTGAATCGCCATGAAACAATATCAGTGGCAAAGAATCAAATGTTTGGTATTCTTTCAATTGAACAGATGTAATTCGTCCGCCTTGCTCAGAGATATACAATTTAACAAGTTCGTTTTCAAGAGTATAGGTTTTATATTTAATTGAATCACCTGCCAACTGTAAGTCCTGGGTATGATCATTTTCAACTCTATCTACCTTTTTATCTTGTGTCTGAGATACCTGAGTATTTACTTCCTCATTTACTGAATCGAGCCTTCTTTGATCTTCAATCTGCTGAGCAATTCTGGAAGAGTCGGCAATGTATTTTTGTCTCTCCAGCTCTTCGGCACTAGGCTTGTTTACCAGGCTCCACACAATGAAGACTCCGGCAATGAGAAGCATACCTATTATTGAATTCCTGTCCATGGTTTTTAAATATAAATTCTTATGAGATTGTCGCTTTTATAAAATTTACAAAAAGCGGATGTGGATTTATAACTGTACTACTATATTCAGGGTGAAACTGCACGCCAACAAACCATTTTTTATCAGGCATTTCCATTATTTCTACCAGATTTGTCTGAGGATTAATACCCGTGGCGATCATCCCTGCTTTTTCAAAATCACTTAAATATTTACTATTAAATTCATACCTGTGCCTGTGTCTTTCGGATATTCTTTCCTTATTATATGCCTCAAAAGTTTTTGTACCTCTTTTAACTTTGCAAGGATAAGATCCAAGACGCATAGTTCCTCCTTTATTGATAATCCCCTTTTGTTCTTCCATCAAGTCAATAACAGGAAAAGGAGTTTTTCTTTCCATCTCCGTAGAATGAGCCTTTTCAAGACCCAGTACATTCCTGGCAAATTCAATAACAGCACACTGTAAGCCAAGACATACTCCCAAAAAAGGAATATCATTTTCCCTGGCAAATTTTGCAGCAAGTATTTTACCATCAATTCCCCTGTCTCCAAATCCGGGAGCTACTAAAATTCCTTTCACATCTCCAAAGCATTCTATAAGGTTATCTTCAAAAATTTCTTCAGAGTGAACATATTTAACTTCAACAGCGCAATCATTCATTGATCCGGCATGAATGAAAGATTCATTGATTGATTTGTATGAATCCGGCAGCTCCACGTACTTCCCAACCAAAGCAACTTTGACCCTATGCTTAGGCTTCTTCAATTTCTTTAAGAATTTTTTCCATTGTTCCAGACCAGGAGTACCCTTTACAGGTATATTCAATTTTTGAAGTACAGATATGTCAAGCTTTTCTTTCTGCATGAGTATCGGCACTTCATATATTGTAGAAACGTTGATCGATTGAACTACTGATTCAAGACTGACGTTACAAAAAGAAGCAACCTTCCGGCGTATGTCCTGGTTTAATTCATGTTCTGTTCTAAGCACAAGAATATCAGGTTGAATTCCATTTTCAAGCAATACTTTAACAGAGTGCTGAGTAGGTTTAGTTTTCAACTCACCTGTAGCAGAAAGGTAGGGAACGAGTGTAAGATGAATATAAAGTACATTGCTGGAGCCTAGTTCCCATTTCAACTGACGAACAGCTTCAATATATGGCAATGATTCAATATCCCCAACTGTTCCGCCAATTTCAGTGATCACCATGTCAAGCTTATGCTTGGTACCAAGCAATAAAATTCTTCTCTTGATCTCATCTGTAATGTGGGGAATTACCTGTACGGTTTTCCCAAGATAATCGCCTTTTCTTTCTTTATTAATTACGGATTGGTAAATTCTTCCGGTAGTAACATTATTTGCCTGAGAGGTTGGTATACTCAGAAATCGCTCATAATGTCCCAGATCCAAATCTGTTTCCGCTCCATCTTCGGTTACAAAGCATTCACCATGCTCATAAGGATTGAGTGTACCTGGGTCAACATTAATGTATGGATCAAGTTTTTGAATTGTAACCTTAAATCCTCTTGCCTGAAGCAGTTTGCCCAATGAAGCTGAAATAATTCCTTTTCCCAGAGAGGATGTAACACCTCCTGTAACAAATATATATTTGGTTTTCGCCAAATCTGAAAATTTTAATGTTTGCGCAAAAGTAAATAATAAATCCCAAAGCCTGAATTTTCAAAGCTATAATTTTAAAGCCCCTGATATTTCAGAGGCTTCAATTTTTTAAAGGCTATAAAAAGCGTACATAATTTTAATCATCATATTCATCCAATATTTTTATTTTCCCCTTAAGCTCCTCAATTCTTTTTTTGGCATTCTCTATTTTATTATTAACATCAGAAATCAATGATTCTGCATTCTGTGAGTTAGCAAAAAACCCAATGTTATTTTCCCAAAGAGCGATGTCATTTTCCAATTGCTTTAATTTGTTAAAGCATTTTTCACGTTCAACACGTATCCTGGCTGGAGAATTTGGTTTCTCAACAATATTTTCAACCCGACTACGAAACTTAAGTATCGATTTTTTACTATCGTCCAGCTTCAGCTGATCGAACTTTAAATTAATGGCTTGTCTGTACCTTTCCTGAATTTCATTTTTATCTTTAAGAGGTACATACCCAATTTCAGACCATCTTCGTTGAAATTCATTTAAAGAATCCAGGTTTTTCTCAACTTCATTTGTAGGTTTGAATCCTTCAATTTCTTTTATCAGGGCATTTTTCGCTTCGAGATTTTCTTCGTATCTGGTATCAATCTGTGAGAAATACTTCGATTTATTATTGAAAAAGATATCGCAGGCGGCTCTGAATCGTTTCCATATCTTATCAGATTGTTTTATGGGTACCGGCCCAATTTCTTTCCATTTCTTTTGCAAAGCAAGCAATTCAATCGTTGTTTTTTTCCAATCAGTACTGTCTTTCATTCCTTCGGCTTGAATACACAACTCAGTCTTTAATTGCAGATTGTTCTGCTGCTCTTCGCGGTTTTGAGAATAGTATTGACGCTTTTTATCAAAAAACTCATCACAAGCTTTTCTAAATCTCTCGTAAACCTGGGTATTGTATTTTTTTGGAGCAAATCCGATGGTCTTCCATACCTTTTGCAATTTTATCAATTGCGTTGATTTTTCTTCCCAATCTTTATGATTGCTTATTTCACCTGCATTTATTTCTTCAGCTTTTTCGCAAAGCAATAATTTCTCTTCAAAATTCTTCTTTTGTTCCTGTTTTAGGTTTACAAAATATTCCTGGTGTTTCTTATTGATTTTAGAAGTCGTATCTTTAAAACGATCCCATGTTTCTGCTCTTTTATCGATAGGAACTGGCCCAACTTCACGCCAGCGATCGTGCAATTTTTGTAATCTACGAAAAGCTTCTACAACCGATGGTTCAAGCAATAATCCTTCTGCAGCTTCACACAATTTTATTTTCTCTTCAAGATTCTTTTTCAAATCCAGATCACGAAGTTCTTTATTGATCTTAATAAAATCGTAGAAAGCTTCAACCTGATAATGATAAGATTCCCATATGTCTTTCAGGTTTTGCTGCGGAATAGGACCTACTTCATGCCACTGGTTTTGTAATTCGCGGAAATCGTGAAATGTTTTATTCAAAGATTCCTGGCTGTTTACCAATTCCTTAATGCCCTCAATAATCTTATGTTTCTCTTCAAGATTCTTTATTTTGTCTACATCAAGTTTCTTGTTTAAATCATTTCGCAGATCGCGATATTTATTAAGCAATTCTTTTAATGTGGTTTCAATAGGACTTTCTTCCAGCTTAAAATCCTGCTCCAGACCGCCTTCATCAATAAAATTCTTTTTAATATTTTCCAGGTCAGCACGGTGCTTTTTATAAAAATTGGTTTTTATAAGATCAACATCATTGCGTATGGCTACTACGGTTTTTGTTTCAATAATTTCCTGGAGGACTTTAACCAGATCCTCTTTAGAAAGTTTTGTATAATCAATTTTTTCATGCTTCTCAGTTCCAAGCTCCTCATCAGTCTTAATGTCTCCGGTTTCTAACTTCACAGGATCTTTCTTGGAAATTCTTGGCTTTTTTTGAGGTGAATCTTTGGATTTCTTCTTTGTATTCTCCTTATCTTTTGTTTCAGGTTTTTCTAATGCTACTTCTCCCTTATCTGATAAAACAGAATCATCCTTTTCAGGCTTAATTGTCTTAGCAGGTTTTTTCTTTACAGCAGGTTTTTTCGCACTTGCTTTTTTCTTAGTTGATTTCTCTTCTTTTACTTTCGGTGATGATTTTGATGATTCTTCCTGATTTTTTAAATCAGTTGACGCTTTCTCTTCTTGTAATTTATTGTCTTGCGTATCTTCGGAATCACCGAATTGTTCATCATGAACAGAACTTTTAGGATCTAATTCCACCATAGCTTTCTACTTTGATTTCTTTTGCAATAGCCATAATCAATATACGAAAATAGAGATTAACATTAAATATGACAATGTTTTTCAAAATTTGCATAACAATTCGTTAATATAGGCCTATTTGGTAATAATATAAAGCGATCTACATAATTATCTTATATCTTAACATTTATCTAACAGTTGTAAAGTCAGAAAAACAATATCTGGTTTGCGATTTTGTAATAATGTCAAGAGTACTATTTTTACAAACAAAAAAGGAAATGAACATAGATATATTAACGATATTGCCTGATTTGCTGGTCGGCCCGTTTAAACAATCAATTTTAAGAAGAGCTATTGATAAGGGTATTTTGAATCTAAAAATGCATGATATCAGAGAGCATTCAACAAATAAGCACAAAACAGTTGATGACTATGCCTTTGGCGGTGGTGCAGGAATGGTAATGGAAATAGAACCCATTGACATTCTTATTTCACAACTTAAATCGGAAAGAAATTACGATGAGATTATATACCTTACACCAGATGGTGAAAAATTTAATCAGCAACTAGCCAATCATCTCTCTACAAAAAATAATATCATGCTTTTGTGCGGCCATTACAAAGGTATAGACCAAAGAATCCGAGACCATTTGATAACCAGGGAAATATCTATTGGAGACTATGTTCTGACAGGAGGTGAGTTGGCCGCAGCAGTTGTTGTTGATTCCATTGTAAGGCTGATACCAGGAGTACTTTCTGACGAAACTTCTGCACTAACTGATAGTTTTCAGGATAATTTACTTGCTCCGCCGGTGTATACGAGACCTGCAGAATATAAAGGGTGGAAGGTTCCTGATGTACTGCTCTCCGGAAACCATGATGATATTGAAACATGGAGAACAAAACAATCTGAGGAACGAACAAAAAAATTACGTCCGGATTTGTTCGAAAAATCCGAAAATGGCTAATACTAAAAAATACTATTAGTCGGTGAAACGTCTCCTATATAATCTATAAATATATTGATTGAATGGATCAAACAATTATTCCTTAATGCAACGTACTGAAAATCCATTTCCTATTGACCATGGTTCTATTCCCGAAAACTTGTCACCATTCCATTGTCTTGAAATTATCAAAATGTATGCAGCGTAATCTGGATCACCATTGTGTTCCCATTCGGTGGTACTCCACCAATAACCTGACCAACCATCTCCAAAATAAAATATCGTTACACCATCAGGAATAATGTGCCCTCCCGGAAGTGCAGTAAATCCGTAATTATTTGTACCGTTGCCATCAACCCAGCCACTTTCAGCCTTTAGAGCCAGCCCAACATCAAGTCCATGAGCACTTATATAGTCAACAAGTTGATTCCAATCTGATCTTGATGGTACGCGCCAACCATCTGGACAAAGTTTATTTGTGTTGACCGTGGCCCAATTATACAAAGCACCATAAGTGTCCTTAAATAATGCTTCATTGTCCTTGTACCAACAATAAGCTGGATCTGAATTCAATGCCCAGTTTAAGGAGTCAGATATAAAAGGTATAGCTGTTCCATCATTGTAGAGTGTAGTTTTCAGGTTTTCAGACATCCAAACTTGCCTATCAATACCAATAGTGCCATAGGTATTATCATCTTCATCTGTTACAGAGCCAATTATACCATGTACAGTTGTTCTAAATGTAACATCATT